>JBFZCN010000129.1:0-5053 GCA_041307985.1 Burkholderiales bacterium | reverse complement strand
TTGACTTTCTTGAGCTCATCCATCAGATGGGCTTGGGTCGATAGTCTGCCGGCCGTATCAATGATCACAATGTCTTGCTGACGCGATTGTCCAGCCTTGACCGCATCATGAGCAACTGCTGCTGCATCACCACTCTCTTGAGCGATGACTGCCACCTGGTTCCGCTCACCCCAAGCAATGAGCTGCTCTCTAGCGGCTGCTCTGAAGGTGTCGCCTGCGCCCAGTAAGACCTTGTGCCCAGATTGTTGAAAGTGGTGACAAATTTTGCCAATGCTGGTTGTTTTACCAGCCCCATTCACTCCTACGATCAGCCATACGGTGGGTTCCCCTGAGTTACCAGGTGAAAAATCCAGTGGATTATGGGGTCTTTCAAGTTTGCTTAAGAGATTTTCTACCAATGTGGCTAGAATCATCTTTAGATCATCAGCAGATTCAGCTTTTTGATTTTTTGCTTCACGGCGCAGTTGGCTGATCAGGGTTTGGGTGGCGCTCATACCAACGTCTCCCAATAGAAGAGCTTCTTCTAGGGATTCATACCATTGCTCATCAACTTTTTGAAGATTAAATAGGTTTGATAAGGTTTTACGTAATCCGAACATGACCGATACAATTGATTAACTATGAACATATTAACAACCCTTGCAGCACGAGCGTTAACTTTTTTTGGCGCCGCTATTATTTCATTTAGTGGGTTCGCACAAAATCCTCCCGCGAAAGCTCTGAACACGCACGAATTTCAACTATCGAATGGCATGAAAGTGATTGTTAGGGAGGATCATCGTGCGCCAACAGTGGCTCACATGGTTTGGTATCGCGCAGGGTCTATAGATGAGGTCAACGGCAAAACAGGTGTGGCTCACGTGCTTGAGCACATGATGTTCAAGGGCACCAAAAATTTAAAGCCAGGTGAGTTTTCTAAAAAAGTAGCCGCCGTTGGTGGTCGAGATAATGCGTTCACGAGCAAAGACTACACTGCCTATTTTCAGCAAATTGAAAAAAGTCATTTGCCAGCCATGATGGCATTAGAGGCTGAACGCATGCAGAACCTGCGAATCGATAAAGACGAGTTTGCAAAAGAAATCCAAGTGGTGATGGAAGAGCGTCGCTTAAGAACTGATGATCAGTCAAAGGCCATTGTTTATGAGCAATTGATGGCAGCTGCATTTACGAACAGTCCATACCGTCATCCAATCATTGGCTGGATGGATGATTTGAAAAACATGACCTATCAAGACGCTCTTGAGTGGTATCAGGATTGGTATGCCCCCAATAACGCGGTATTGGTTGTGACTGGCGACGTGTTGCCAAGCGAAGTTAAAGCTTTGGCAGAAAAATACTATGGACCAATTCCGGCAAAAAAAATCAAGGAAAGAAAACCCCAGCTTGAGGTTCCTCAAATTGGGGATAGAAGAATAAATGTAAAGGCCCCGGCAGAAAATCCAGAAATTACTTTTGCTTGGAAAGTGCCAAAGATTGAGCCGAGTGATTTGAATGCCATCGATCCTTATGCTTTGAGTGTTTTGTCTGCAATTCTGGATGGCCATGCAAACTCAAGATTGAATCGACAAATGGTGAGAGATCAACGTTTGGCTGATAGTGTGGATGCTTCATACGGAATGTCTGGCAGAGGCCCACAGTTGTTTTCAATTTCAGCAAGTCCTGCTAAGGGCAAAAGTCTGACTGTCATCGAGGAAAATATCAGAAAGATATTGGCAGATATCAAGGCCAAGGGTGTGAGCAAGACCGAGTTGGATCGAGTTAAATCACAGTTGGTTTCAGCCCAGATCTATAAGAGAGATTCAATTTTTGCGCAGGCCATGGAAATTGGTATGGCAGAAATGAATGGTATCTCATGGAAGTATTTGGACGACATGTTGCTCAACGTGCAAAAAGTTCAATCAGAAGATATTCAGAGGGTGGTGGGCAAATACCTCATTGATGATTCATTAACTGTGGCCACTTTAGACCCACAAGCAAGTCAAAAAAAACCAAGCGGACCACAAACCATGCCTTCAGGGATGAGGCACTAAGATGAAAAATTTACTAGCAATCATTGTTTTTGGTTTTGGTGCTGCGCTTGCTCAAGCAAATGCAGTTATTAATCACTGGGTTCACAGCAGTGGCGCTTTGGTCTATTTAGTGGAAGCCAGAACCATACCAATGATCGATTTGCAAATTGATTGGTATGCTGGTTCAGTCAATGATCCCAAGGATCGCTTAGGCTTGGCTGGTATGACAGCAGGAATGATTGATAAGGGGTCGATGCTCAATGGTCGCTTGATCTCTGAGGCAGAAGTATCAGATCGTTTGGCCGATCTTGGTGCGGGCTTGAGCTTCAGCGCTAGTGCTGAGCGAGCCAGTATGCGTTTGCGTACATTGAGCGATGAAAAGAAAAAAGTGGCTGCGATTGATTTGGCAAGCTCTGTACTGAAGGCCCCTGTGTTCGACTCTAAAATTCTCAAGAGAGAGCAAGAGCGAACAGTGTCAGCAATTAAAGAAGCTGACTTAAAGCCTGAGACAAAGTTATCAAAGGAATTTGATCGTCAAATATATGGTCAACATCCTTTTGCCAATTCACCAACAGTAAAAACAATTCAAGCAATTAAATCTGAGGACCTTAAGCGTTTTTATGCATCAAGATATGCCGCAAAAGGCAGCAAGATAACTGTTGTTGGTGATATTGGGCGTGCTGAGTTAGATCAACTGCTTGATCGCTTGATGTCATCCATACCTAAGGAGATGAAGGAGCAGCAGCAAGTTCCCGACGTTTTGAAATTTGATAAAAGTAAGCAATCAAATTTAATGATCAAGATTCCACATGAAGCACAGCAAGCGCATATCTCAATGGGAATGCCTGCTATCGCAAGAAAAGATCCAGACTACTTCCCCATGTTGGTGGGTAATTATATTTTGGGCGGCGGGGGCTTTGTTTCTCGTCTTGTCAAAGAGGTCCGTGAAAAAAGAGGTTTGGCTTATAGTGTCTATAGCTATGTGGCGCCTGGAAGACAGATTGGCCCCTATGTGGCAGGCATGCAAACTCAAAAATCTCAAGCTGATTTAGCGGTGGATGTGATGAAAAAAACCATTGGGGATTTCATCGCAAACGGTCCAACTGATGATGAGTTACAAGCCGCTAAAAATAATCTTGTGAATGGTTTCCCTTTGAGAATCGATAGCAATCGAAAGATTTTGGATAACGTCTCAAGCATTGCTTGGAATGATTTACCTTTAGATACTTTAGATCAGTGGACCAATCAACTGCGCAAAGTCACTAAAGAGCAGGTTGTTGCCGCATTTAAGAAGAATTTAGATGTTAATCAAATGGTGACTGTGGTGGTTGGAGCTCCATGACCCCTGGCAAAGTCAGAATCATTGGCGGCGCTTGGCGTGGAAGATCTATCAAGGTGGTTGATTCACCAGGATTAAGACCAACAGCAGATAGAACCAGAGAGACTTTGTTTAATTGCTTAGGTCAGCGCGTCGATGATTTGATTTGTTTCGATATGTTTGCTGGAACTGGCGCTTTGGGTTTTGAGGCGCTGTCTCGTGGAGCTCAAAAGGTCACGATGATTGATGCCTCGAAACAAGCCCATGATGCATTAAAAGACAATTATCTTAATTTAAGCAAAGATGGGGCTTTGGGTATTACAGAGTTCATCAAAGGCAACGCCATCGCAAGCGCTTCTAAGCAGGCAGATGATTCGGTTGATATTTGCTTTATTGACCCCCCATTTTCAGAGCAAGGCTTGTTTTTAGATGCCCTTAAGCAAGCGGTCAGGATAACTAAGAAAAATGGTGGATCTGCCATTTATATCGAACACCCCAAAGAAATCGATCCTGAAAAATTATTGAAAGAAATTCCAGAATATGGTGATTTTTGGGAAATTCGTCGTACCATACGTTCCGGGGTGGCAATTGGTACTTTGATGGCCCCTAAAATAATATAAATTGGTTAAGGTTGGGAGAAAACCATGACAGTCGCTGTATATCCAGGAACATTTGACCCCTTTACCAGAGGGCATGAAGATTTGGTTCGTCGCGCTTCTTCAATTTTTGATGAGGTGGTGGTGGGTGTTGCTGATAGCAAGAATAAAAAACCAATTTTTTCTCTTGAAGAAAGAATTGAAATTTCTCGTGAAGTTTTAGGGCACTACACCAATGTTCGCGTTGAAGGCTTTAGTGGCTTGTTAAAAGATTTTGTGAGAAAAAATAATGCTCGTGTGATTGTTCGTGGTTTGAGGGCGGTTTCTGATTTTGAGTATGAGTTTCAAATGGCGGGTATGAATCGTTATTTGTTGCCCGATGTTGAGACCTTGTTCTTGACGCCTTCAGATCAGTATCAGTTTATTTCTGGAACCTTTGTTCGAGAAATTGCTCTTCTGGGTGGCGATGTGAGCAAGTTTGTTTTTCCTTCAGTGGAAAAATGGTTAGCCAAAAAGATTTAATGACAATATTTAGGGTATATCAATGGCGCTGTTGATTACGGACGAATGCATCAATTGTGATGTGTGTGAGCCTGAGTGTCCCAATGACGCCATCACCATGGGTTTGGAAATCTACGAGATTGATCCTAATAAATGCACTGAATGTGTTGGTCACTATGATGTGCCTCAGTGTCGTCAAGTTTGTCCGGTAGACTGCATCCCGCTTCATCCTGAGTACGTTGAGAGCAAAGAGCAGCTGATGCGAAAATACAAAAAGCTCACTGGCAAATCCAGCTAATTAAATATTGTTGTACTCAAGTATTGCTGTGCAACTCCATGGTTGCTGTGCTCATGTCATTCTTTGCAATCAATGGCATGACTTTTAAGAAACAAGAGATCGCTCGATCAATATCAATTTGTTCTTCAAGCCGTGGTTTTTTGAGAACATAATCAGCCACATCTAAATCTCTTTTTCCTTCTTCTGAGTCTCGCGGGTGGCCAATACCGAGCCTTAAGCGCCAGTAATCATTGGTATTGAAGTGCGCACTGATATCTTTTAAGCCATTGTGTCCACCCAAGCCACCGGCCCATTTCAGGCGGGCAACACCAGGCTTTAAGTCAAGTTCATC
>JBFZCN010000128.1:0-2535 GCA_041307985.1 Burkholderiales bacterium | reverse complement strand
GTTTGGACCACAACCGCGCTTTGTCACAATTGGCCACTAAGACTGGTAAAGCGGTGGCTGATATTGAGAAATTGATCGTGTGGGGCAACCACAGCCCAACGATGTACCCTGACTATCGTTTTGCAACAATTGGCGGTCAATCAGTCAAGCAAATGATCAATGATGAAGAGTGGAACAAGAACACATTCTTGCCAACAGTTGGTAAGCGTGGTGCAGCGATCATCGATGCGCGTGGTTTGTCTTCAGCAGCATCTGCTGCGAATGCAGCCATCGATCACATCCATGATTGGCATTGCGGTACAAATGGCAAGTGGGTCACGATGGGTATTCCATCGGATGGTTCGTACGACATTCCTAAAGATGTGATGTATGGCTTCCCAGTGACTTGCGAAAACGGCGAGTACAAGATTGTTCAAGGTTTAGAAGTTGATGCATTCTCACGTGAGCGCATGACTTTCACATTGAATGAATTAACTGAAGAGCAAGAAGGCGTGAAGCATTTGCTCTAAGCAAACGCTCAAGTCATGCAACCCAGTCAAGTGCTGTTCCAAGGTGAGGCCCTTCCGAGGGCCTTACCTGTTTGTGATCATTACGCAGGCACGGAGGTGCGCATGCGCAAAGCACTGGCTTTGCAAGCAGAATTAGGTCCTGTCTTTGATATCACGTTCGATTGCGAGGATGGTGCGCCAGTCGGTAAGGAAGAGGAACATGCTCAACTGGTTGCTGACATTCTTTTAAGCTCTGATAATCGTTTCAATCGTGTGGGTGTCAGGATTCATGATCCTAGTCATCCTTGTTGGAAAGCAGATGTTGCGACTCTGATTGCACAAGCTGGTAAAAAAATTGCCTTCGTGATGATTCCGAAAGTGGTTTCAGCCCAACAAACGCAAACCATCATTGATGAAATCAATCATGTCGCTAAAACTGCCAATGTTGGCCGAGTGATTCCGATTCAAGTCTTAATTGAAACTCATGGTGCTTTGCATGAAGTTCATGAGATTGCTGCCTTAGAACAAGTGGAGTCTTTGAGTTTTGGTTTGATGGATTTTGTTTCAGCCCATCATGGCGCCATACCTGGGAGTGCGATGGACCGCGGTCAGTTTGACCATCCTTTGGTCGCACGTGCCATGCTAGAGATTTCAGCAGCCTGCCATGCGCATGGCAAAGTTCCCTCTCACAATGTTTGCACCAATATCAATGATGTCGCCATCATTGAATCTGATACTTTGCGGGCCAAGAATGAATTTGGCTTCACGCGCAAATGGAGCATTCATCCAAATCAAATTCCTGTGATTGTGAAGACTTTGTCTCCATCACCCAAGGAGATTGATGAAGCCTGCTCTATTTTGTTGGCAGCTCAAGAGGCTCAATGGGGTCCAATTCAACATGAAGGCAAGCTTCATGATCGCGCCAGCTATAGGTATTTTTGGACTATTTTGCAAAAAGCCCATTCAACTGGTCACACCCTTCCGGCCAAAGCAGAGCAGTTACTCTAAGTCATCAATTAAAATATAGTTGCAAGGTTTGAGCCATCGGGTCTTGTTTTGCTTAGAATGTGTTTATGTCCAGTTATCGCCCTAAAAATTCCTCACGCATGTCTCCTGAAGCAGAACGACTAGTTTCTGATGCACTGTCATTGGCAGCATCGGGTAGTCGGGTAGAAGATATTTTTTGGGAAACCAAATTACTTGATCGTTTGTTGCGTTTATTGCATGCGCAAAATCAAAATGCGATTGAGAGTGCATTAGATCAAACACTCAAGATCAATCCGATTGCTTTTGATTCATTGGCAGAAAACGCCGAAACCTTGGCCGAGTCGTTGACATTAGAACAAGATGGTAAGAGTTGGGATGTGGTATTGATCGCCATTCCAATCATCGCAAGAACTCGTTACAGCATTCCTTCAGGCAAGCTCAGCTCTGAATCAATTGCGGCCACAGGCAATCTATTGCACGATCAGATCGTTGCACAAGATGCGCTGATTGCCTTAGTGCCCTGGCTTTATAGCATCGATCAAATGCCTCATTCGCATTGCCAAACTCGTTTACTGCTTGAGAAATTAGCGACTGCCGCTGTGAACGCTGGAGAAATAAAATTAGAATTGCGCGATATGCCTGAAACAATTCCTGTTTTAGCAGATCCACGTTATATCGTTGGTGCAGTTGCAGCCCCATCTGGTGGCCCTATTTTTAGATGGCAAGAAGATGCGCCCAGACGTCAAGAGCGCAGCATTTGTTTACAGAATTGGCAAATAGGGATGCAGGATACGATTGCAGCGATCATGCCCGGCTGCGAATTTGAACTATCTTTACCAGAGGCTTATTTCACGAACTGTCGTGAAGCAGATCGCAAGATCAGGCCTTTGAGTATTTTGGCAGCCGTCAATTATCTTGAATCGATGTTAAACGTTGAGCCTGCCGGCTTGTCTTGCATCATTGCAGGATTCGGCGAAGAGCAATGCGATGAATACAGAATTTCTTTTGCACTTAAAGGTTCGAAAGAAATCCTCTACGGTGTGGTTTGGCCTTTGTATGA
>JBFZCN010000127.1:0-5808 GCA_041307985.1 Burkholderiales bacterium | reverse complement strand
GCACCAACCATCAATACTAGGGTTAATATTTTAATCAAACTAGACATATTTCAATCCTTGATACTCATTGAACTTCATGAATGAACAAAAAAAGATGCGCTACTTTTCGGTAGCGCATCCTGTTGCTTTAGATAAATTATTGCGGTGTTACGCGAATAATATTTCCCTGATCTTCAAGAACAACATAAAGGTTGCCATCTGGGCCTTGTGAGCAGCCGCGGAAGCGACCTGTTGCAGTTGGCCAAGAGATATCACTCTTTGTTGCTTTTAATCCATCAGAGCTGATCTTTAGGAGTTCAATGCGGTTTGCGACTGGTGTTCCGTGAATACCGATACCGGCATAACCAACCACCATTTGACCATTCCAATCTTTCCATTTAGCTCCAGAAAGGAATGTGTTGCAGAACATACCTTGTGATAGACCGTTGTTATTCCAAGCTGGTTTCATAGCCTTAGGATAAGTTTTTAGGTCTGTCATAGGCATGAATGCAGCGCGTTGCTTTGGATCCATTGCACCCATTTGATTAGGTGAGTATCCGCAGTAGTCATCAGGACAATCTTTTCTGCCAGCCACATTTGGACGTGGATCCCAGCCAGCATTTCCACCATTTTCTAAAGCAGTGACTTCATCGCTGTGCCATGGACCATTTTCTGCCGTGAATGGGCGATTGTCACCTGGGCGAAATGCAATACCTTGCGGATTGCGATGACCATATGTGTAGATGCGTGGATCAAATCCTGCAGGCGCTTTATTACCTGGAGCAGCTTTTCCATCTTTATCAACACGCAAAACTTTGCCAGCGATGATAGTAGGACTCATAGGGCCGGCGCCTAGGTGATTATCACCTGTTGTAACGTAAAGGAAGCCGTCACCTGGGCTGAATCTAATGCGTCCGCCATTGTGAGCACCAGGCCCACCGAATGGATGCTTACTGGCTTTTGGCTTATAACCGATGTCAGGAACAATATCTGTTCGTCCGGAAACTGCTTTAAATGAGTCAGCCACCTTGAATCGCATCACGCGGTTAACTTGTTTACCATTTAAGTTAGAGCTTGAATAAACAAAAATCAAACGACTTTTAGCAAAATCAGGGTCCACCTCAACACCCATCATGCCGGCCTGACCATCGCAAAATAGGTCTGCGCTTGAAGAAGCATAACCAGTTGTGCCTGTCATGCCGTGTAACTTATTGACTGCACCAGATGGCATTCTTACAGAGAGGCCTTTGCACTTTTCTGTAAAGAACATAGTTCCATCTTTTAAAAATGAAACATCCCACGGTGAATCCAGTTTACCAACCACAACTTCAGTAGATAAGATTGGAGCTGCAGCAAAAACAGCACCAGATGCTGCTAGACCGAGGGAAGCAATTGCAACTTTAATTTTATTAGACATGCTAGTTACCCTTATGTGAAGAAAACCCTTAACAAAACAATTTCAAGTCGCTCAAAGTTAATTGAGTGAATTGATAGTATCGAATAATTGGTAACTGTCAATTTGCGTTGCAATATTTTTGATTTTTTAGCTAAGCTTTTGCTTGTTATTCATGAAAAGCTTTGATTTGAATTTCTTTTTGCTCAATACATGAAGATGATTCGACAGCGCAAAAGAAAAAAGCTTCTAAAACAAAAAGTCTTAGAAGCTTTATAAATCTTGGTTGCGGGGATAGGATTTGAACCTATGACCTTCGGGTTATGAGCCCGACGAGCTGCCAGACTGCTCCACCCCGCGTCTGAAGATTTCAACTATATCAGGTTAAACCCTAAATAGCAAGGCGACCTCGGCTTTTCATCGACTAATGCCATGTCTTTTAAAGAAAAATTAACTCAAGTGGCTTGTTTATGACATTTGTTATGTGAAAATCCGCACATGCAAAAACATCTGACTTATGCCCAATTAGTCGCTCCTGGCATTTACTGTGTTGACACTGGATTTGTCAGAGAGCAGTTTGATGCCAGTTACATGATTGTTGATGGTGATGAAATTGCTTTCATCGACGTTGGTACCAATTACTCCATTCCTAGATTTTTAAGAACCCTTGATGAACTTGGTTTAAAGACCCAGCAAGTCAAATACATTATTCTGACTCATGTTCATCTCGATCATGCTGGTGGTGCGGGTGAAATGATGCGCGTCTGTGATCAAGCTCAATTACTGGTTCACCCACGAGGTGCTAGGCACATGATTGACCCCGGTGCACTTCGCGCAGGGGCGGTGGGTGTTTATGGCGAAGAGATTGTTGAGCAGTCATATGGTCAATTACTACCAGTGGATGCATCCAAAGTAGTTGAGGTTGGGGAAGGTCATCGAATTCATTTGGGCAGCAGAACGCTTCATTGTTTAGATACGCCCGGTCATGCCAAGCATCACATCGCTATTTGGGACCCAATCAGTCGCGGTGTTTTCACGGGCGACACCTTTGGCCTTTCTTACCGCGAGCTTGATACCGAAAAGGGTGCTTTCATCATGCCGACCACCACGCCGATTCAGTTTGATCCTGAAGCTCTCAAAGACTCGGTCATGCGTATTTCAGCACTGAAGCCCGATTGCTTATTTCCAACCCATTTCAGCCGAATCAATGGCGTTGATCGTTTAAAAGACCTGTTTTTAGAACAATTGAATGAAATTGTTGTTTTAGCGAAACAACTAAAAAACGATCCCAATCGGCATACTTTATTGAAGGATGGCATGGCTAAAATTCATATTAATCATTTGAAATCAATGAATTGCTATCTTTCTTCTGATGAAATAAGGGCTTTTCTTCAGATTGATTTAGAACTTAATGCCCTCGGAATTGGCCATTGGCTGGATAAATCTTAGTGTGGACTTAATAAATGTTGCGTTGCAATATGGTCGGCATATAATAAAAAACATCATTTATCAGGGAGCGACTGGTGTCAATCAGTAATCCGGAAAATTCACAAACATCTTTATTGAAGCCAGTTGAGCTTCATGGCCAAGATGGCCATCACAAGGGCAGTACGGTTGCCTTGGCCATTGCAGCGATTGGCGTTGTTTTTGGCGACATTGGCACGAGTCCTTTGTATGCTTTAAAAGAGTCATTCAGTCCAAGTCACGGCATTCCATTCAGTCAAATGGCTGTATTTGGCATCATTTCAATGATGTTTTGGGCAATCCTATTTGTTGTGACCTTTAAATATGTTCACTTTGTGATGAGGGCCGACAATAAAGGTGAGGGTGGTGTGTTGTCTCTCATGGCATTAGCACTTCGATCACTTCAATCGGGAAGCAAATCTTATTTAACTGTGATGATGTTGGGCATGTTCGGTGCTTGCATGCTTTATGGTGAATCAGTCATCACGCCAGCCATTTCTGTTTTATCCGCAGTTGAAGGCTTGGAAATTGCCACGCCAGAAATGAAACGCTTTGTGATTCCAATCACAGTCACCATTTTGTTCGCACTTTTTGTGATTCAAAAATATGGCACAGCCGCGGTTGGAAAGCTATTTGGTCCAATCACCATCGCATGGTTCATTTCTTTGGCCGCCTTGGGTCTTTACAACGTGATCAAAGCACCCGAGATCTTCAATGCCATCAACCCAATGTATGCCTTGAATTTTATTGGCGAACACACATTAATGGCTTTCATTGTGATGGGCTCGGTGGTTTTGGTGGTCACTGGTGTTGAGGCCCTTTATTTAGACATGGGGCACTTTGGTCGTAAACCTATTCGCTACGCCTGGTTATTTTTAGTCTTGCCAAGTTTGTTAATGAATTATTTTGGTCAGGGTGCTTTGTTGTTATCGAATCCTGAGGCCATTAAAAATCCTTTCTACTTGATGGTTCCTGAGTGGGCATTGTGGCCCATGGTGGGCTTGGCGACAGCTGCTACTGTGATTGCCTCTCAAGCCGTTATTTCAGGGGCGTTTTCATTGGTCAATCAGGCCATTCTTTTAGGATTCTTGCCCCGCATGGGCATTCTGCATACCTCTGATAACGAGAGAGGTCAGATTTATATCCCAGTGGTGAATTGGTCACTTTTGATCATGGTACTTTTCACCGTGATTGAATTCAGAGAGTCGGGCAATTTGGCGGCGGCTTACGGCATATCCGTCACAACCACGATGTTGATCACCACCATTCTTTTGGCGATTGTGATGCGCCGAGAGTGGCATTTGAATCCTATTGTGATTGTTTGCTTGATTGCAGCATTCTTGGTGATTGATTTGACATTCTGGACCGCTAACTTGATCAAGTTAAAAGATGGTGGCTGGTACCCATTGCTGATCGGCATCATTTGCTTCACTTGTCTGATGACTTGGTACAAGGGCAGAAAATTACTGCGCGATCGCATTGTTAACGAATCAATTCCGTTGGAACCATTTGTCGCTGGACTATTGGCTCACCCCCCTCATCGCGTCGAAGGCACAGGAATCTTTTTAACCGCTCACATTGACTATGTTCCCGTGGCGATGCTTCATAACCTCAAACACAATCGCGTCTTACATGAACGTGTTTTCTTTTTGAAGTTAAGTATTTGGGATGTTCCTTATGTGAATGATGAGGAACGTTTAACGCTCAAGGACATGGGCGGACAAGTTTATTTGGTTCGCTCGGTTCATGGGTATAAAGAAACACCGGACATCAATAAAGTATTGGCCCAAATTGAAGCTCAGTATCAGTTGAAATTCGATTTGATGGAAACATCTTTCTTCTTGGCTCGCGACACTGTTGTATCTTCCAAAATTCCTGGCATGGCTTTGTGGCGTGAAAGACTATTTGCTTGGATGTTCCAAAATGCTGCAAAACCTTCAGACTTCTTCCAAATCCCTGCCAATAGGGTGGTGGAGCTTGGCGCCAAGATAGAAATTTAAGTTTTTTAGGCATAAAACACTAATGGCTTTATCCTTAAGGTTATGAGCTATTGCAGAACTTCATTAGGCCTTCTTTTCGCCTCATTGTCTTTGATGACGATGCCGTCTTTTGCTGGTCCAGCAGAAGTCGCTGAACTTGCAGAAATCGAAAAGAGTCAAAGTAATCTCAATCTGCAAAAAGATTGGGCTAAATACCGCCTAGAAAAAAAACAGCATGACTGTTACGATAAATTTTTCACGACACGCTGCCTTGAAAAAGCTCGCTTAGAGCATCGTCAAGAAACCAAAGAAATCCGCGCACAAGAAATTCCCATGCGTGAAAGAGAGCGCGTTCTCAAGTCCATCATCAAAGACGAGCAAGATGAGCAAAGGATCAAGGATCGTAACGACCCTGCCAAGGCCAAGCAACGCGCTGATAACGTCAAAGATTATGAGAAAAAGCAATCAGACCAAGTTAAGCGCGAAGAAGATCTTGTGAAGAAACGTGCTGATTCAGAAAAACGTGCTCAAGAGAATAAAAAGGGCAATCCGCTCTGATGGCAAAAATTAAATCTGTTTATGTTTGCCAGGCTTGTGGAGGTTTAGCAGCAAAATGGCAGGGCCAATGCCCTAACTGTGAAGCCTGGAACTCCATGGAAGAAACCGTGGAAGATAAGCCTTCAAGTAATCGCTTTCAAAGCTTGGCCAAAGCTGCCCCAAAGCAAAAACTTTCCGTTATAGAAGCTGAAGATTTACCTCGCATCAGTACTGGTGTCGATGAGTTTGATCGAGTATTGGGTGGTGGCTTGGTGACCGGTGGTGTTGCATTGATTGGCGGCGATCCTGGTATTGGTAAATCAACCTTACTTCTACAAGCGCTTGCCACCATGAGTGCCCGAGGTGACTCAGTGCTTTATATCAGCGGCGAAGAATCAGGTGCGCAGATTGCCTTGAGAGCAAAACGCTTAGGGATACAGGCCCCTGATTTAGAAG
>JBFZCN010000126.1:0-3305 GCA_041307985.1 Burkholderiales bacterium | reverse complement strand
TAAGTCTCGACTCTAGTCGCTTGTTAAACATTGGACAAAAAAACCAAGCTTGGCTGCCAAAGAGCTTAACCAGGGGCGACTGTATGAAGTGATGATGCAGCCAGAAAGTAGGCAACTTGAGGTTTGGGCAGAATCTCAAGATCTCTCGTTTGAACTAGTTCTCAGCACCAAAGACCTTGTCACTGAATTTGTCACTCTGACATCCCTAGAGCAAGCCCCAAAAGAAGCCGTGATTGATCTGCTTAATGAAGGTATTCGTGCGGCCAATTATTGGCATAGCTTTACCAAGCCTCACGCAATCATGCTTGCAATGAAAGTAGATTGGTTGATAGACAAAGATCTCATGAATGACTTTCAGGAGCTGCTGCTGAAATGTCATTTACCTGTCGGCTTAATTTATGTCGGCATCAGCGATTTAGCTCAATCAAAACAAACATCTCAACTGCAAGACGCCTTGGTTCAATTACAGCGCCTAGGTATTTTGTTTCATTTGCTAGGCTTCACAGGACAAGAGGAAGAGTGCCAATTAATGCTTCATCATCGCTTCAGCCATATTCATATAGCGGGTGATCTGATCAGGCAAGCCATACCAGGCAGTCAATGTGAAAAGAAACTGATCGCACTTAAAGCGCTCATACAAGCCAATGACTCACTATCTGTGACAGGGCCAATCAAGCTCATGCACGATAAATCCGTGGCTGAGAAACACACGATTGATTGTTACTACGGTAAACACATCATGCCCCCAATGACACTGCATCAAGTACTCAAAATGGGGCGAAGCGCCAAACAGCAACTAGCAATGAGACAACTGATCAAGAAACAGTCACATAAGGAGTGAGTTAGATGAGAAAAAAAGTCCTATTGGTTGACGACCACCCAGCGATGCTTTGGGCGCTTAAAAATATGCTGGCACAACAAGTTCACTTTGAAATCATTGGAGAGGCAATTGATGGTGATGGTTGCCTTGAATTCGCTAGAGAGAATGAAACAGATCTGATCATTCTCGATGTGGATATGCCAAAAATTGATGGCTTTGATGTGATCCGCCGCTTGAAAATCATTACTCCAGATAGCAGAATCTTGGTGGTATCTTCTTTAGAAGCCAAGGTATATGGCAGTCGAGTCAGAAGCCTTGGTGGGCATGGCTTCATCAATAAAACGGCCAGCTCAGACATCATTTTGGCTGCTTGCTTAGCAGTTTCTCAGGGATACACCTTTTTCCACGTCAATAATTCATCAAAAATATGCAGCAGTGATGATGAAATCATTTCTTCATTTTCACCAAGAGAATTCCAAGTACTTAAATACTTGGCTGATGGCCATCCTAACAGCGCCATTTCAGAATTTCTACACATCAGCACTAAAACAGTATCCACGTACAAGAACCGAGTTTATAAAAAAATTGGTGTGAGCAATATTGCGGAATTGATTTCATTTTGCAGAACCAATCGAATCGTTGATGCCTGACAAATATCAACTGACCCTCTTCGCATTACTTTGCACCTGCTTATTCAGCGTTTATTTGCTTATCAGGAATAAGCATTGGTCCAGTCTTGCGCAAAAGAATCAAAAGAATTTGAGCCTATTTCAAGAGACAAAGAATCAGGCCATCTCAACCATCAGCCATGAGATCAGAACACCAATCAGCGCCATACTTGGCATCCAAGAAAAGCTGCTGCGCAATAACCATTTAGACCATTCTGAAAAAACTATTTTAGAGAGCGCTCATGCTTCAGCAGAGTCCATGCTAGAAGTATTGAATCAGTTACTAGATTTATCCAAAATTGATGCTGGAAAAATGGAGTTGAGGGCTGAAGCCTGCAATCTAGGTAACATGATTAAAAACATCAGCCGAACGTTCAGCGCGCTTGCTCAAAAAAATAACACCACGGTCAGTTGTCACATCTGCCCTGAAATAGCAGAAAGTTTAATGGCCGATGGCACAAGACTGGGCCAGATACTCCATAACTTGATCGGCAATGCGATCAAGTTCAGTCCTGACAAAAAAGTTCACATAACAACTCGCACCATTGCCAACGATCACTTTGCTCAAAGCATCTATTTTGAGGTTTCAGATAATGGCAAAGGAATACCGCAAGCTCATATCTCAAGGATTTTCAGGCCCTATGAACAATATGAGCATTTTGACACAGAGCAATCACAATCAAGTACTGGTCTTGGGTTAACGATAGCAAAGCAACTCATTGCAATGATGGGTGGCCGACTAGACATCGACTCCGAAGAGGGCTTTGGTACATCGGTGAGCTTCACGCTCTCCTTCAAAAGGTCTGTCAAGCAACCCAAGTACACAAGAATCAGCACCCGTGACGAAAAATTAATGCCTTTGATTGCTCATCATGAAAGCGTGATGATTGTGGATGATCATGCCCCAAGTAGACTCATCACAGAGGCTCAATTCAAAGAAATGGGTTATTGCGTCCACTCAAGCTCCTGCGCTCAGGAAGCCTTACAAGTAATTCTTGAGACTTCTTTTGATATCTTGGTGACAGACTTGACCATGCCCATCATCAATGGAGATCAATTGGCCATTGCAGCACACCAGCACTATGGCTCAAAGATCAAGATATTTGGTCTAACAGCTCACACCGATGGGGCCCACAGATTATTGAACTCCAACAATGTTTTTGATTTTGTTTTAATCAAGCCAGCATCTTTAAGGGATTGGCGACAAGAATTAGAGCTTGATAAAACGTATTTAATGACTTTCAAAGACGCTGCTGATCAACAGCGTTCAATGCTTAAGATCATTGCCAGCGAAATTCTGATCTACCAAGAAAAATCCTTGGATCTTTTACAGCAATGCCTGGGGCGGCAACAATGGGTAGTGAGTGAAACCGAGTTAAAGGGCATGGTCCATAAATTACTTGGGGGTGCCCAACTAAGCAATGACTCAAGACTGGTCAAGCTCTGCGAGCAATTTCAAGTCAAAACACCTCAGCCTCACCGCCCTCTTTTTTATGATCTGTGCATTGCCCTGACTCGCTCCAATAAGATATTAAAAAAGATTGCCTTGGCACCTTAAACATATGTACATAAATGCTTATTAGGCTATATGATTCAGGCATGCCATTTAAGAGATACTTATCAATATTGACAAGCTTTGTTTTGATCACACAAAGCTTTGGGTTATATGCAAAGGATTTTTTACCTGCGCAAGTCACTGCAGCAATTAAAAAAAGTGGTATCCCCAAAGAAGCGATTTCAATTTCCGTTGACAAAATTACCAGTCAGCAAGGCTACGCAACCTTCAACTCTCATGATGTGATCCATTGGCAGGAAAA
>JBFZCN010000125.1:0-4570 GCA_041307985.1 Burkholderiales bacterium | reverse complement strand
ATCGATCATGAGTTTCTCAATGCTATTTTTATGTTTACTACTTTGTATCTGGTGCTAATTTTTAGCTTCTTTGGATTCAGTATTTTTTATGACTGCTTTTTACTGCACGTTCAATACATCAGCGCCAGCGGGCGGTGAAAATTTAAATGTATTTGGCGATAAATTAATGTTTGTAAGAATTTTACTCAGATTAATCAAAACAATCGTACCAAAGTTGTCATGCAACTCTAAGCCAGCTGGCAGACCATTGGACATTCCAATACCAATTCGGCTGTAAGGCACATCTCCAGAGCCTCCCGTGGCCTTGGGCTTGAGTTCCAACCAATGCATACCGCCTTTTTCACCACCAGGGATCAAGTCAAAAAATTCTTCTGCCATGGCCTCACCAAAGAGAATGGCCGCAGGGCTGGCGCTCAAACCTTTGCCTGCTGGTCGCACAGTCAACTGATTCAGATCTTTATCCCAAAGCAATAATTTTTGCCCATCAGCAATCACTTTTTGCTCAAAAGGCTTGGTGGTTTCCCAAACAAATTTACCCGGTCTTTGAAAAATAAAACGACCCTGACTTTTGCGCAGAACCTTGGGTTGAGACTCTCCCTGCTTATTTGCTCTGATCTGTTGCTGAGTGAACTCACCTTCAGCATTATTAACAGTAGAAATAAATTGTTTGAATTGCTTAATGCCTTCATCTGCAAATACAGCAGGCGAAATCAAACATGAAGCGCCAAAGAAGGTCAAAAAAGCCAAGTATTTAAAGTTAATGAAACTCATCTTCATCATGGATAGTTGGCTGAGTTTTGACTTAATTGTCGTTTGGGGCACGAACCAAGATATCTCGGTTGCCATTGCTGCCCATTTTGGAAACAAGACCTGCTCGCTCCATGTCTTCAAGCAATCTCGCTGCACGGTTGTAACCAATGCGCAAGTGACGCTGCACCAAAGAAATGGAAGCGCGTTTATTTTCTAGGATGATGGCCACCGCCTGATCGTAAAGAGGGTCGGCCTCTCCGCTAGCGGATGCTTCACCGGAACCAGAGTCCATTTCTGATTGAGGCTCCAAGATTGCATCGATGTAATTAGATTCGCCATTTTTCTCTTTTAGCCAAGTCACCACGCGATGCACTTCATCATCGGTGACAAAGGCACCATGAACACGAATTGGCAAACCAGTGCCTGGTGCCATGTACAACATATCGCCCATGCCCAATAAACTTTCAGCACCCTGCTGATCAAGGATGGTGCGGCTGTCAATGCGGCTGCTGACTTGGAATGAGATACGCGTTGGCACGTTGGCTTTGATCAAGCCAGTGATCACATCAACGCTTGGGCGTTGTGTGGCCAAGACCAAATGGATGCCCGCTGCGCGAGCTTTTTGCGCGATGCGAGCAATCAACTCTTCAATCTTCTTACCCACCACCATCATCAAGTCAGCCAACTCGTCGATCACAATCACAATGACTGGAGCTTTATGCAAAGGCTCAGGATCATCCGGCGTCAAACTGAATGGGTTGTAAAGATATTCACCTTTGGCTTCAGCATCAATGATTTTTTTATTAAAGCCCGCCAAATTACGAACCCCAAATTTACTCATTAACTTATAACGGCGATCCATTTCGATCACAGCCCAATTGAGCGCGTTATAGGCTTGCTTCATGTCTGTGACAACTGGGCACAATAAATGAGGGATGCCCTCATAAACTGCCATCTCAAGCATTTTTGGATCGATCATGATCAAACGAACTTCATCTGCCTTTGCTTTGTACAGCAAAGACAAAATCATCGAATTGATACCAACTGATTTGCCAGAGCCAGTGGTACCAGCAACCAAGCAATGTGGCATCTTTGCCAAATCAGCAATCACTGGAGCGCCGCCAATGTCTTTACCCAAAGATAATGTTAAGAGCGAGCTGCTGTCGTTATAAACGCGAGAGCTCAGAATTTCAGTGAGGTGCACTGCTTGGCGATTTGGATTAGGCAGTTCCAAGCCCATGCAAGTTTTACCTGGGATCGTTTCAACCACGCGAACACTCAACACACCTAAAGCGCGCGATAGATCTTTTTGCAGATTAACAATCTGACTGCCTTTAACACCCATCGCTGGCTCGATCTCGTAACGCGTAACCACCGGACCAGGATGAGCTGAAATCACTTTGACTTCGATGTTGAATTCTTTTAGTTTGCGCTCAATCAAGCGTGATGTGAACTCAAGGGTGTCTGCAGAAATAGTTTCTTTAACTGGTGGCACTGGGTCCAACAATGACAGTGGCGGTAATTCAGAATCCGTGATTTCAGCAAATAAAGGTTGTTGCTTTTCACGCTCAACTCTTTCACTTTTGACCACGCTCAAAGGTGCTCTATAAATAGGCACAGGAGGCAGTTCCTCAATTTTCACGCGCTCTTCTTCAACGATCTCTTCGCGCACTTCAGCAGCTTGCTCTCCAATGCGGCGATCTTCTTCAGATTCGCGACGCTCGCGAATACGTCTCAATGAGATCTCTAAGAATCTGCCAACTTGCTCGGCCAAAGTCAGCCAAGAAAATCTTAAGAACAATGAAACGCCAATGGCTAGAATCACCAACAGAACCAATGTGGCGCCCGTGAAACCAATCGCCATTTGCAAAGGATCGCCCAATAGTTCACCCATCACACCACCGGGTGGCCTCGGTAAATCCATGGTCATGCTGTGCATCCGAATCGATTCAAGCGCCATACTAGCAACCATGGTCAAACCAAAGCCCAAGAATCTAGGTAAAAATGGTTCTGGCGCTAATTGTTGACCAGGCAGTTTGGCTGCGGTTAGCTCTTGCCAACCGCGTATCGCACGCCTGAGCAACAAAATGACCCACCAGTAGGATGATGCGCCTAAAACATAAAATAAGATGTCTGATACCCAAGCCCCCAAACGACCGCCAATATTGGCGATATTGGCGACCTGATTGGCGTGCGACCAAGCGGGGTCACTTTTACTGTAGGTTGCTAAAACTGCGAATAAGGCCAAAGTCAGGGCCATGAAGGCAATCCATTTGACCTCACGCATGAGGCGGGTCAAACGGGTTTCTGGCCCGCTATTCGCTGGAGGTGGGTTTTGAGAGGATGCAATTCTAGCCATGTTCTTCCGATTGTAATCAACAAGAAACAATCTAAGTCTTATAATTGAGCTATGACGACAAAAAATCTTAAACACGCAAAAGTACTTATCCTGGGTTCAGGCCCTGCGGGCTACACAGCTGCGGTTTATGCAGCACGTGCCAACCTGAACCCTGTTTTGATCACCGGCATTGCCCAAGGCGGTCAACTGATGACTACCACAGAGGTTGAAAACTGGCCAGCCGACCCCAATGGTGTCCAGGGACCAGAGCTCATGCAGCGCTTTTTAGAGCATGCGGAGCGCTTTAAGACCGAAATCATTTTTGACCATATTCATACGGCTGCTTTGACAGAAAAGCCAATTCGCCTAGAGGGTGATTCTGGAACATATACCTGTGACTCTTTGATCATCTCCACTGGCGCCTCAGCCCAATATTTGGGCATGCCTAGTGAAGAAGCTTTCATGGGCAAAGGTGTTTCTGCCTGCGCCACTTGCGATGGTTTCTTCTACAAAAATCAAGATGTTTGCGTGATTGGTGGCGGCAACAGTGCTGTTGAAGAAGCTCTTTATTTATCAGGCATCGCTAATAAAGTGACCGTGGTTCATCGTCGCGATAAATTCCGTGCCGAGCCTATTTTGATTGATCGTCTGATGGCCAAAGTGGCTGAAGGCAAAGTTGCCATTGAATGGAATAGTCAGCTAGATGAAGTATTGGGCGATAACACGGGTGTTACAGGCATTCGTGTTGCCAATGCTACAGGCGCCAAAAAAGACATCCCATTAAAAGGTGTATTTGTGGCCATTGGGCACAAACCTAATACTGATTTATTTGTGGGTCAGCTAGACATGGAAAATGGCTATCTAAAAACCAAGAGCGGCTTAGTGGGTAATGCAACAGCAACCAACATTCCGGGTGTTTTTGCAGCTGGCGATGTACAAGATCATATTTACCGCCAAGCAATTACCAGCGCTGGAACAGGCTGTATGGCGGCATTAGATGCTCAGCGTTATTTAGAAACTTTGTAATCAGTGATATCTCGGTATTACTCAGATATAAGTTCTTAGAAGTAGTTATAAGTACCAAATAAATAAAGCCCAGAAATTTCTGGGCTTTATTTATTTCCACCAAATGATGTTGATCAAACGGCTGATTCGTTGGTTTCACCAGTGCGGATACGAATCACTTGCTCAACTGAAGATACGAAGATTTTTCCGTCACCAATTTTTCCAGTGTGAGCTGACTTAACGATGGCATCAATCACCGCTTCAACGCGATCGTCAGCAACCACAACTTCAACCTTGATTTTTGGTAAGAAATCGACCACATACTCGGCGCCACGGTATAGCTCAGTATGGCCTTTTTGACGACCAAAGCCCTTGACTTCAGTCACGGTCAAACCTGTGACCCCTAATTCAGCCAAGCCTTCGCGGACCTCATCTAATTTAAACGGTTTAATGATTGCTGTAACTTGTTTCATATTC
>JBFZCN010000124.1:0-2561 GCA_041307985.1 Burkholderiales bacterium | reverse complement strand
ATTCGACGAGATCGCTGATTGGTTCGAAACTTTGGCAAAGGCTGAGCGTTCACACGCTAACCGTTACCAGAAGGCTTTGGACACATTAGAAGCGTAATACGCTTGATGTTCTAAAGGCTTTTTAAGGATTCCTGGGATGCAAATCTCGGGAATCTCATAAAGAGTCTTAAGTTGGGTGAAGAGGCTAATTGAATTAGTCGAATAACTAAACATACAAAATTAAAAATACAGAAGGTAAATAGTCATGAGTCAGAGAGAAGGTAATTTAGAAGCCCCAACAAGACACGCGCTTGATTGGAAAAATCCTGATTTTTATAATCAAGAATCTCTTGATGCCGAGCTAGAGCGCGTATTTGACATTTGTCATGGCTGCCGTCGTTGCGTGAGCTTGTGCGGTTCATTCCCGGCATTATTTGATTTGGTTGATGCCACTGAAGATGGCGAAGTTCATGGTGTTGACAAGAAGGATTACGACAAAGTTGTTGATCAGTGCTACTTGTGTGACCTTTGTTACATGACCAAGTGCCCATACACACCACCACACGTTTGGAATCTTGATTTCCCTCACTTGATGTTGCGTGCCAAAGCGATCAAACACAAGAATGGCGAAACCACCTTCCGTGACAACCTATTGTCATCAACCGACAAGATGGGTAGCTTTGCTGGTATTCCAATTGTGAAAAAAGCTGTTAATGCAGTGAATAGTACAAAAGTGATGCGTTCTGTGATGGAAACAACCTTGGGTGTTGATAAGGATGCATGGATTCCTGAGTACGCGCCACAAACATTCAAGCAAGTTGCTAAAGAGTCTGCAGCATGGCCTGTTAAAGCTGGCGAGAAGACCCCAGGTAAAGTTGCTGTGTATTCAACATGCTTTATCAATTACAACGAACCAGGCATTGGTCAAGATTTGTTAAAGATATTGGCTCATAACGAAATTCCTTACAAATTGGTTGAAAAAGATGCTTGTTGCGGTATGCCAAAGTTAGAGATGGGTGACTTAGAGTCTGTTGCTAAAAACAAAGATATCAATATTCCACAATTGGCTAAATTGGCTAAAGAGGGATATGCGATTGTGACTCCAATTCCATCATGCACATTGATGTTCAAACAAGAGTTGCCTTTGATGTTCCCGGATGAAGCGGATGTTCAGTTGGTCAAGGAAGCCATGTGGGATCCGTTTGAGTACCTCGTGGCACGTAATAAAGATGGTTTGTTGATGAATGATTTCAAAGTTGAGTTGGGTAAAGTGAGTTACCACGTACCTTGTCACTTGCGTGTACAAAACGTTGGTAAGAAAACACTAGAAACTCTACAAATGATTCCTGGTACAGAAGTGAATGTGGTTGAGCGTTGCTCAGGTCATGCTGGTACTTGGGGTGTGAAGAAAGAGTTCCACAAGACTGCTATGAAGATTGGTAAGCCAGTGTTTAAAAACATGGCCAGCACTGAGCCTGATTTCATCAGCTCAGACTGCCAGCTAGCTGGACACCACATTGAACAAGGTATGGAAGAGGGCGGGATGAAGAAGTCACAAATGGCTCATCCAATTTCTCTTTTAGCTAAGGCATACGGCCTTTAATTGAATCGTTAGGAGTAGTTAGATGGAGATGACAATGGGTAAGATCAAGCGTGAAGATTTACTATCGCTAGAAGCGTATTACAAAGCACGCCCTGAAATGCGTCTTAAGGCAATTGCTGAGCGTAAGAAGAGAACCGTGATTTTGGGTGAACATCTCAATATGATTTTTGAGAACAAGTATTTGATGCAATACCAAATTCAAGAAATGCTGCGCGTTGAGAAAATCTTCGAAGATGAAGGTATTCAAGATGAAATGGACACTTACAATTCATTGGTTCCTGATGGTACCAACTTCAAAGTGACCATGAAGCTAGAGTATGTGAACGAAGCTGATCGTAAGATTGCTTTGTCAAAGTTGATTGGTATTGAGCACCGTGTTTTCGTTGAAGTTGAGGGTCAGGCTCGTGTTTACGCGATTGCCAACGAAGATTTGGACCGCACAACTGCTGACAAAACTTCTTCAGTTCATTTCTTGAGATTTGAATTGACTCAAGATATGATCAAATCATTGAAGGCTGGAGCTCAATTGAAGGTGGGTTGCGATCACAAAGAGTACCCATCACACGTTGAATCTTTGCCTCCAGAGACTTTGGCTTCATTGATTGAAGATTTGGTTTAAGGAAATACTATCCAGCTTATATGTTTGGATAACTAGTAAGAATAAAAAATGCCGCTGATGCGGCATTTTTTACATCTATTTCATTGGTTTGATCGCCTCTGGACTAGTTCCAGCTTACTTCCAGCCTAATTCTCTGGCGATGAACTTTTTCGCTGGCTCTGTTTGGGGGTCCTTGAAAAAGTCTTGAGTGTTTCTTGATTCAAGGCATACGCCTTCGTTTAAGAAAATAATTCGGTTTGCCAGTGTTTGAACTTGACCCAAGTGATGGGATGTAAAGATAACACCGCAACCCTCATCTGCCATTTGCTGAATGATGGCTTCTACCTGCTCTGTGGTGCTTGGGTCTAGATTGGCTGTAGG
>JBFZCN010000123.1:0-4183 GCA_041307985.1 Burkholderiales bacterium | reverse complement strand
GACAGCACTGTAGCAATCGCTGCAGTCAATGTTGTTTTACCGTGGTCAACGTGACCAATCGTGCCTACGTTTACGTGCGGTTTTGTCCGCTCAAATTTCTCTTTTGCCATTTTTCAGCCTCTAATTCAAATAATTGTTAATTAAATATTACTTAGACTTTGCAGCCATTACTGCTTCAGCCACGTTCTTTGGAGCCTCAGAATAATGTTTGAATTCCATGGTGTAAGTTGCACGACCTTGAGTCAATGAACGTAAACCTGTTGAATAACCAAACATCTCAGCCAAAGGCACTTCAGCGCGAACAATCTTGCCGCCGCCAGGAATGTCATCCATACCTTGCAAAATACCGCGGCGTGAAGATAGGTCACCCATTACGTTACCCATGAAGTCTTCTGGAGTTTCAACTTCAACAGACATCATTGGTTCCAACAATACTGGGCTAGCTCTGCGCATACCTTCTTTGAACGCCATTGAACCGGCCATTCTGAAAGCATTCTCATTTGAGTCAACGTCATGGTATGAACCGAAGAACAACGTTGCTTTGATGTCGACAACTGGATAACCAGCCAGTACACCATTGTTCAATGTTTCTTGAATACCTTTATCAACTGCTGGAATGTATTCACGAGGAACCACACCACCCTTGATAGCGTCTACGAACTCAAAACCTTTGCCTGGCTCTTGTGGCTCTAACTTCAACACAACGTGGCCATACTGACCACGACCACCAGACTGCTTAACAAATTTGCCTTCTACTTCTTCGCAAACCTTGCGGATTGTTTCGCGGTATGCAACCTGTGGCTTACCCACTGTTGCTTCAACACCAAACTCACGCTTCATGCGATCTACCAAAATTTCCAAGTGCAATTCACCCATACCGGAAATGATTGTTTGACCAGACTCTTCGTCAGTCTTAACGCGGAATGAAGGATCTTCTTGTGCTAAACGATTCAATGCCAAGCCCATCTTCTCTTGGTCAGCCTTTGTTTTTGGCTCAACCGCTTGAGAAATAACTGGCTCTGGGAAAACCATGCGCTCCAAAATAATCACGCTGTCCGGATCACATAGAGTTTCGCCTGTTGTAGCTTCTTTTAGACCAACAGCAGCAGCGATATCACCCGCATGAACTTCTTTGATTTCTTCACGCTGGTTAGCGTGCATTTGAAGAATACGGCCTAGGCGCTCTTTCTTACCCTTGATTGGGTTGTAAACAGTATCACCTGATTTAATAACGCCTGAATAAACACGGAAGAAAATTAACTGACCAACAAATGGGTCTGTCATGATCTTGAACGCTAAGGCTGAGAACTTTTCGTCATCAGCAGCTTTGCGCTCACCCTGTGTACCATCTTCTAATTCACCAGTTACAGGTGGAATATCAATTGGTGAAGGCATGTAATCAAGCACGCCATCTAACATAGCCTGAACGCCCTTGTTCTTAAATGCAGTACCACACATCATTGGAACAATTTCGCTAGCGATTGTGCGAACACGCAATGCTGATTTGATTTCTTCTTCGGTTAACGCTTCGCCACCCAAATACTTGTTCATCAAATCTTCTGATGACTCAGCAGCTGCCTCAACCATTTTTTCGCGCCACTCTTCAGCGCTCGCTTTCAATTCTGCAGGAATTTCTTCGTAAGTGAACTTAGTGCCTTGCGATGCCTCATCCCAGAAAATAGCCTTCATCTTCACAAGATCTACAACACCCTTGAAGTTTTCTTCTGCACCGATAGGAATCTGAACTGGAATTGGATTTGCTTTCAAACGCAAACGCATTTGATCGTAAACCTTGAAAAAGTTTGCGCCGGTGCGGTCCATCTTGTTCACAAACGCTAAACGTGGGACCTTGTACTTGTTTGCTTGGCGCCATACTGTTTCTGACTGTGGCTGAACACCGCCTACAGCACAGTAAACCATGCAAGCACCGTCCAATACGCGCATTGAGCGCTCAACTTCAATGGTGAAGTCTACGTGCCCTGGTGTGTCAATGATGTTAACGCGGTGCTCTGGATAGTTACCAGCCATGCCTTTCCAGAAGGCTGTTGTAGCCGCTGAAGTAATGGTAATACCGCGCTCTTGTTCTTGCTCCATCCAGTCCATGGTTGCTGCACCATCATGAACTTCGCCAATCTTGTGATTAACGCCGGTGTAAAACAAAATACGTTCTGTTGTTGTCGTTTTTCCTGCGTCAATGTGCGCAGAGATACCAATATTACGATAACGCTCAATAGGGGTTTTACGTGCCACTTTATCCTCGTCTTTTCTGAGCTGTTAGAAACGGAAATGAGAGAAAGCTTTGTTAGCTTCTGCCATACGGTGAACTTCATCACGCTTCTTCATCGCACCGCCACGTCCCTCGGACGCTTCGATCAATTCATTAGCTAGGCGTTGAGCCATTGATTTTTCGCCACGCTTCTTAGCTGCTTCACGCAACCAACGCATAGCCAAAGCCAAGCGACGTGATGGACGAACTTCAACAGGCACTTGGTAGTTAGCACCACCAACACGACGGCTCTTCACCTCAACCACAGGCTTAACGTTGCCCATGGCGATTGAAAATACTTCTAGAGGTTCTTTGTTGGCTTTCTTTTCGATGTGCTCGAAAGCGCCATAAACGATACGTTCTGCAACGGATTTTTTACCATCCAACATCAAAACGTTCATGAATTTAGCAACTTCAACGTTTCCAAATTTTGGATCCGGAAGAATTTCACGCTTGGGTACTTCGCGACGACGCGGCATTACAACTCCTAATTTTATTCAGTTAGAGGACTATTCCTCAAAGTTACTCAACTAGATCACAATTGATCCGAAGTAACCACTTACTTAGTAAGCTCCAATTGAGCTTACTACTTGCGTAAAAAAGCTATTAAGCTTTCTTAGCGCGCTTCGCACCATATTTGGAGCGAGATTGCTTACGGTCTTTAACGCCTTGCAAGTCAAGTGAGCCGCGCACGATGTGATAACGCACACCTGGCAAGTCTTTCACACGACCACCGCGAATAAGAACCACTGAGTGCTCCTGCAAATTGTGGCCTTCACCACCAATGTAGGAAATCACTTCAAATCCATTGGTCAAGCGTACTTTGGCTACTTTACGTAAAGCCGAGTTAGGCTTTTTTGGAGTAGTTGTGTATACGCGAGTACATACGCCACGGCGCTGAGGACAGTTCTCAAGCGCAGGGCTCTTACTTTTTACGATCTCAGAAGTACGGGGACTTCTAAGTAATTGATTAATTGTTGGCATAGCTTACTTTCAAAGCAGAAAATTCTGCGGTTTGCGAAGAACTCGACATTCTAGACCGGTCAGCTCCTGCCGTCAAGACGGCAAAAGCTGACTTTTTAGGTCTATTTTGTCCTTTTTGGCCTTATTCAGCCTCTCCTGTAGGTTCTAAATCCACGATTTCTTCAGATTTAGCCTCTTCAGCAGCAATCATTTCCGCACGTTCACGGTCCAACTGTTCGCGAACTTTACGTGCGCGACGGTAGGCCAAACCGGTACCGGCAGGAATGAGGCGACCAATGATGACGTTTTCTTTGAGACCACGAAGCGTATCAACTTTGCCCATGATGGCGGCTTCAGTAAGAACTCTGGTTGTTTCCTGGAAGGAAGCAGCAGAAATGAAGCTGTCTGTAGACAATGATGCTTTTGTAATACCCAATAGAACGTTGTCATACAACGCCGGACGCTTACCATCCGCAATCATGCGGTCGTTTTCATCCAACATGTCTGATCGTTCAACTTGTTCACCGGTGATGAATTTCGTATCGGCTGCGTCGGTGATTTGAACGCGACGCAACATTTGACGAACAATCACTTCAATGTGCTTGTCGTTAATTTTCACGCCTTGCAAACGATAAACGTCTTGAACTTCATCAACGATGTAGGTTGCCAACTCTTCAATACCCTTCAAGCGAAGAATATCGTGTGGATCAGCAGGTCCCTCAACAATCATTTCACCCTTATTCACAACTTGACCGTCGTGAACCAAGATTTGTTTCTCTTTAGGAATCAAGAACTCATGAGATTCGCCGTCCATGTCTGTGATAACAAGACGCTGCTTACCCTTGGTTTCTTTACCGAAAGAAACAGTACCTGTTACTTTTGCCAAGATCGCTGCATCTTTTGGTGAACGAGCTTCGAATAGTTCTGCCACACGTGGCAAACCACCCGTGATGT
>JBFZCN010000122.1:0-7318 GCA_041307985.1 Burkholderiales bacterium | reverse complement strand
GCCATCATTGCGATCAACTTGTCTTCAGCGTTTCACACCACGCGCATGGCATTGCCTGGCATGAAGCAACGCAATTGGGGTCGCATCATCAACTTGGCATCTGTACACGGCTTGGTGGCCTCTGCGCAGAAGTCAGCGTATGTGGCTGCCAAACACGGCATCGTTGGTTTAACAAAAGTAACAGCTTTAGAAACAGCGCAAACCGGTGTGACTTGTAATGCGATTTGCCCAGGTTGGGTATTGACACCATTGGTGCAAAAACAAGTGGATGCCCGCGCTGAAAAAGACAAGGTGAATAATGAAGAAGCCAAGAAGCGTTTGCTTTCTGAAAAGCAACCTTCTGGCGAATTTGTCACCCCTGAACAATTAGCAGCCTTAGCGGTTTTCTTCTGTAGTCCAGCAGCCACACAAATACGTGGTGTTGCATGGAATATGGATGGAGGCTGGGCAGCCCAGTAATGCTCAAGCGCCTATTACAACGACTTTTCGGAAAGAAACCCCAGAGCTCTTATGAGATAAAACTCACAAGCTCTGTGGGCTTATCACCAGCACCCGCACCCGCACCTGCGCCTGCCATTGATTACCCCATACCAGTAGAAGACATTCCGGATCCTGAGGATCCAGAGTGCAGAACGCACTATGTGGAGTGCGCTAGCTCATCGGGCTTTCATAAGATGGCGTACCACGAGTGGGGTGACCCCAATAATCAGCGTGTCTTGATTTGTGTGCACGGCTTAACGCGCCGCGGTAGTGACTTCACAGTTTTGGCCAAAGCCATGCGCGATCGTTACAGGGTGATTTGCCCAGACATCGTGGGTCGAGGTGATTCTGATTGGTTAGAAAATCCGATGATGTATGGCATTCCACAATATATCAATGATATGAATGCACTTTTCGCACAGTTAGGTCTTCGAGAAGTTGATTGGTTTGGTACATCGATGGGTGGTTTGATTGGCATCTTCATGGCGAGCCAAAAAAACTCACCAATTAAAAAAATGATCATCAATGACGTTGGCCCAAGAATTGAAGCAACCGCACTCAAACGCTTGAATGATTATGTAGGTAAACCTTTGCGCTTTAACAGCAAAAAAGAAGGCTTGGTTTATCTCAATCGTATTTGTGAACCTTTTGGAACTTTCACAGCTCAGCAGTGGAAAGATTACAACGGCCCTCATTTAATAAAAGACGGTGATCAATGGGTGGTGCATTACGACCCGGACATCGTTAAACCATTTGCAGCGGTCAATAAGATGACTTCCATGATGGGTGAAATGATGACCTGGAAAGCCTACGATGCGATCAAGGCTGAGATGCTGATTGTGCGTGGCGCTGAATCTGATTTGATTTCAGCTGACACCGTGAGCGAGATGTGTCGTCGCAACCCCAATGCAAAAAGCACTGAAATTCTTGGGGTGGGTCATGCTCCGGCATTCATCACGCCAGAACAGGTATCCTTAGCACGTGAGTTCTACAGCTAAGACCGATTTATTGTTTGGAGAAGACCTTCATGCCCATGCCATGGGCGTGAAGGAGATCCTGCTCTCCTTAAAGTTAGATGAAGCCAGCTGCCTGGCTGCCGAGCATCTTGACTCAACACTCTCTAAAGAATCATTAGAAAAACAATTGGGCTCAGAAGTTACTCAATTGATCGTCGGTTATCGGGCCTTGAAAGCGGCGCAATTAAAAATTGCAAGGCAGTCATCCAATCAACTTGGTCAAAGTGCGCAAGCTCAAATAGAAGTTTTAAGAAAAATGCTCTTGGCATTTGCTCATGACTTGCGCGTGGTGCTATTGCATTTAGCATCAGTGGTTCAAACCTTGCGTTGGGTCACCTCACAAAGAATCGAAACACCAACATCTTGGGCGCAAGACATCTTGGATGTCGATGCGGCCTTGGCCAATCGTTTGGGTATTTGGCAATTGAAGTGGGAGATGGAAGATTTAGCATTTCGGTGCTTGGCCCCTGACACTTATAAACAGATTGCTAGTTTGTTAGATTCAAAACGTATTGAAAGGGAGACATTCATTGCCGATGTGATGAATCGCCTACAAGCAGAATTGAATCAAGCGGGCATCAAAGGTGAGGTGCAGGGCAGACCAAAACACATTCACAGCATTTGGAAAAAAATGCAGGGCAAGTCCATCGACTTTGCTCAGCTTTACGATGTGCGCGCATTTCGCATCATGGTCGACGATGTGAAAGATTGCTACGCTGCCTTGGGCATCGTGCATCACATCTGGCAACCCATCCCAAAAGAATTCGACGACTACATTGCCAGACCAAAACCCAACGGTTATCAATCGCTGCACACCGTGGTGATGGACGCCGACAACATTTCATTTGAAGTACAAGTCAGAACCCATGAAATGCACAAGCAAGCCGAGTACGGTGTGGCTGCGCATTGGCGTTACAAAGAAGCGGGCAAGCAAGGTTATGCCGGCACGGTGAGTGCCAAAGAAGAATACGATCGCCGCATTGCTTGGGCCAGACAGTTGATCGCTTGGAAAGAAGACGCATGGGATCAACTCAAAGGGCAAGAGCTCGACGATCAAATTTATGTGCTCACACCCTTGGGTCAGGTCGTGCCTTTACAACAAGGCGCCACACCGATTGATTTTGCTTACTCAGTTCACACTGACTTAGGCCACCGTTGCAGAGGATCACGAGTCGATGGTGCGATGGTGCCATTGGACACGCAATTAAAAAACGGTCAAACCGTCGAAATCATTTCTGTCAAACAAGGCGGCCCTTCTTTGGACTGGCTCAATGCCGAGCGGGGATATCTTGCGACCAATCGCGCCAAATCAAAAGTGCGCGCCTGGTTCACGGCGCAACAAGCTGAACAAGATGGTGACAAAAATGATAAGGCTGATAAAGATGATGGCGTGGCTGAAGTTGTTAAGCCAGAGTTGCCCGACATCATCTTGCGCAAGAGCAAAGTCAAAGCTGGCCAAAGCGATGTCTTGGTGGTGGGTGTTGATTCCTTGCTCACGCAACTATCGCGTTGCTGCCGCCCAGTGCCCCCAGACCCCATCAGTGGATTTGTGACTCGAGGTCGTGGAGTGTCGATCCATCGACAAGACTGCAGCACTTTCAAGCAACTCCTGGCCAGAGCACCAGAAAGAGTCGTGGTCACTGAGTGGGGCAATCAACCCGAAGGTAAATCATTGTTCCCAGTCGACTTGGCTTTGATGGCAGTCGATCGCCAGGGCTTGTTGCGCGATATTTCAGAAGTGTTCTCACGCCTAAAAATCAACGTCACAGGTGTCAAAACTCAGTCGCGCAAAGGCATTGCCAGCATGCAATTCACGATTGAAGTGCCCTCGACCAATGGTTTACAAACCGCTGTGAGTGCGCTTTTAGAGGTCAAAGGCGTCACGGAGGCGAGAAGGAAGTAGCCACAAGTGATAAACTGTCGCTCTTAATAGGCTCGTAGCTCAGTTGGTTAGAGCGCTTCCTTGACATGGAAGAGGTCGCTGATTCGAATTCAGTCGAGCCTACCAACGAATAAGCATCATTTCACGATGGTGTCGTGATGTAAAAGCTGGCGCGGAATGTCCTAGGTTCAAAAAGACCCCAGTGCACCGCGCTTAATTTTTGGAGTTGATATGGTTGTTGTCACATTACCTGATGGATCAAAGCGCGAATATCCCGCGCCATTGACCGTTTTCGACGTGGCACAAAGCATTGGTGCTGGTTTGGCTAAAGCTGCTTTGGCCGGTAAGGTCAATGGCAAATTGGTTGATACCAGTCACTTGATTGACTCTGACAGCAACATCGCGATCGTCACTGACAAAGATCCTGAGGGCTTAGAAGTTATTCGTCACTCCAGTGCCCACTTGATGGCTTATGCGGTTAAAGAACTCTACCCAGAAGCGCAAGTGACCATTGGCCCTGTGATCGAGTCTGGTTTTTATTATGACTTTGCCTACAGCCGCCCATTCACACCAGAAGACTTGGTAGCGATTGAAAAGCGCATGGCTGAGTTGGCTAAAAAAGACGAGAAGATTGAACGTCGTGTGGTGAGCCGTGATGAAGCCATTAAGTATTTCAAAGGTTTAGGCGAACACTACAAAGCAGAATTGATTGAAGCAATTCCACAGTCTGAAGATGTTTCTTTGTATTCAGAAGGTGGCTTCACTGACCTATGCCGCGGCCCTCACGTGCCATCGACTGGCAAATTAAAAGTATTCAAATTGATCAAAGTGGCAGGTGCCTATTGGCGCGGCGACAGCAAGAACGAAATGCTTCAGCGCATTTACGCCACAGCATGGACCAAGAAAGAAGATCAAGACGCTTACTTCCACATGTTGGAAGAGGCTGAGAAGCGTGATCACCGCAAACTAGGCAAGCAATTAGATCTATTCCATTTCCAAGAAGAAGCCCCAGGCTTGATCTTCTGGCATCCAAAAGGTTGGACGATTTGGCAGCAAGTCGAGCAATACATGCGCCGCGTATACCAAGAGAATGGTTACCAAGAAGTCAAAGCTCCGCAAATCTTGGACCGTGCGCTTTGGGAAAAATCAGGCCACTGGGAAAACTACAAAGATAATATGTTCACGACTGAGTCTGAGAATCGTGCCTATGCTTTGAAGCCGATGAACTGCCCAGGCCACGTACAAATTTACAACGCTGGTTTACACAGCTACCGTGAACTGCCATTGCGTTACGGTGAGTTTGGTCAGTGTCACCGCAATGAATCATCCGGTGCTTTGCACGGTTTGATGCGTGTGCGTGGTTTCACACAAGACGATGGACATATTTTCTGTACAGAAGATCAAATCCAATCTGAAGTGGCTGATTTTGACAAAGCCGTGCGCACTGTTTACCAAGACTTTGGTTTCACAGAAGTGGCTGTCAAGTTAGCTTTGCGACCTGCCAAGCGAGTCGGTGACGACGCGATTTGGGATAAAGCAGAAGCAGCTTTGCGCAATGCCCTGAAATCCTCTGGACAAGAGTGGGAAGAATTGCCAGGTGAAGGCGCTTTCTACGGACCAAAAATTGAATACCACCTCAAAGATTCAATCGGTCGTTCATGGCAGTGCGGCACCATGCAAGTCGACTTCTCAATGCCACAACGCTTAGGCGCTGAATACGTTTCTGCTGACAACGATCGTCAAGTGCCGGTCATGTTGCACCGTGCGATCGTGGGCTCTTTGGAGCGATTTATCGGTATTTTGATCGAAAACCATGCCGGCGCGATGCCTACCTGGCTTGCACCAACTCAGTGCATTGTGATGAATATTTCGGGAAATTCAGCCGAATATGCTGAAAAAGTACAGCAAATCCTCAAAAAACAAGGATTTAGAGCTGAAGTTGATTTGCGGAACGAGAAAATTACGTTTAAAATCCGTGAGCACGCAATGCAGAAGCTTCCTTATCTCATCGTTGTCGGTGACAAGGAAGCAGAAGCAAATGCGGTGGCCGTGCGCGCCAGAGGTGGAGTTGATTTAGGTGTAATGCCAATCGAAGACTTCATCGCCCGACTCCAACAGGATGTATCCCAGAAGGTCGGACCCCAGCCAGTCTGAGGTGAGCAAGGTCTTGTTAAAAAATTTTGAAGGAAACGCGACATAGCTACTGAGAAAACTCATCGTATTAACCGGGAAATTACTGCCCCCGAACTACGATTAATTGGCAACGACAGTGAACCACTTGGAGTGGTGAAATTGGCTGATGCTTTAAAGCTGGCGGAAGAGAGTGAATTAGATTTGGTGGAGATTGCCCCAACGGCAGAACCTCCGGTTGCCCGTGTGATGGATTACGGCAAGTTCAAATACCAAGAAGCTAAGAAAGCTCACGAAGCGAAGTTAAAGCAAAAAGTTATTCAGGTGAAGGAAGTTAAATTCCGCCCTGGCACTGATGACGGTGACTACAACGTTAAGTTGCGCAATTTGACGAGATTCTTAGAAGAAGGTGATAAAACAAAAATCACTTTGCGTTTCCGAGGTCGTGAATTAGCTCACCAAGAAATTGGTGTGCGCATGCTGGAAAGATTGAAAGCTGATCTAGAGCCGTATGGCGCTGTTGAGCAGTTTCCAAAGATGGAGGGGCGCCAGATGGTGATGGTTCTCTCCCCCATCAAGAAGAAATAATCACTCGCAAGAGTGAAACGAATAATCACCCTAAGGGTGAAAGAATGACCTGAAAAGGTGATGCAGTAACCCGGCGACGTAAGTCAGACCGGAGAAAGACGAAAGTCTTATTTAGAAGTATGTCTGGGTAAAAGAAGCGTAATCGTCGATTACCACCTAAGTCGTACAAATTAGTGAAAAGGGAGCAGTTATGCCCAAGATGAAAACGAAAAGCGGTGCAGCTAAGCGTTTTAGAGTTCGCGCAAGCGGTTCTATCAAACGTGGTCAAGCGTTCAAGCGCCATATTCTGACCAAGAAGACGACCAAGAACAAACGTCACCTTCGCGGATCAGCTGCCGTACATGATTCAGATGTGAAATCAGTACGTTCTATGATGCCTTACGCTTAACCTCAGACAGATAGGAGAATCACATGCCAAGAGTCAAACGCGGGGTTACAGCTAGAGCCCGTCATAAAAAAGTTATCGATGCTGCCAAAGGTTACCGTGGCCGTCGTAAGAATGTATTCCGCATTGCTAAGCAAGCGGTTATGCGTGCTGGTCAGTACGCTTACCGTGACCGTCGCAATAAGAAGCGCGTATTCCGTGCTTTGTGGATTGCACGTATCAATGCTGCTGTTCGCCAATACGATGTGACATACAGCGTATTCATGAATGGTATGAAGCGATCAGGTGTTGAGTTAGACCGCAAGGTTCTATCTGACATGGCGATCAACGACAAGCCAGCATTTGCTGCCTTAGTCGCTCGTATCAAAACAGTAGTAGCAGCGTAAACAGGGCCCGCACATGGTTTCGCTCGACCAAGTTGTCGAGGATGCCAAGCGGGACTTCGATGGTGCCGCCGATTCGGCGGCCCTCGAAGACGCCAAGGCACGCTACCTCGGTAAATCCGGAATTCTCACAGAGCGTCTTAAGTCGCTAGGTGCGTTGGATCCTGAGGCACGCAAAGCTGCCGGCGCAGAAATCAACCAAGTTAAATCAGCCGTAGAAGCAGCGCTCAATGCGCGTCGCCAAGCATTGGCTGATGCTGTTTTACAAACTCGTTTAAGTGCTGAAGCCATTGATGTCACCATGCCTGGTCGTGGTCAAGACAGTGGTAGCTTGCATCCAGTGATGCGCACTTGGGAACGCGTTGAACAAATATTCCGATCAGTTGGTTTCGATGTGGCTGATGGCCCAGAAATCGAAAACGACTGGTTCAACTTCACGGCACTCAACAGCCCT
>JBFZCN010000121.1:0-2813 GCA_041307985.1 Burkholderiales bacterium | reverse complement strand
GACAAATTGATTAAACCTATATTTTATCGGTATTACGTATATTTATCTGATTACATTAACTTTTTTATTTGGGGGTCACAATGTTTGGAGCGATGCCGGATTTCAATCAAAGCCTAGAAATGTTTAAAACCATGTGGGGTAATTCACCGACTCCTGGCGATATGTCGGGCTTTGGGGCTGGGGTTGGAGGTGGTGCCGGCATGCCAACTCTGGATATTGAAGAGCTTGACAAGCGGATTCAGGACCTCAAAAGCGTTGAAAACTGGCTGCAACTCAATATGAGCGTCTTGCGCAGCACCATCCAGGGCCTGGAGGTTCAAAGAGCCACTTTGGCGGCCTTAAAAAGCTTTAGTGCCGCAATGACCCCAGAAGCATTGGCCGAAGCCACCAAAGCAGCCCAAAAAGCTGCGAGTCAGGCCACCCAAGCTGCCACTGATATGGCCAGCGAAATGGCAACAGGTAACTTTACGGGCAAGAAAACCTCAAAACCCCGTCAGAGCAAACCTCGCGCTTCAAGTACCCGCCACGCCAAAGATGATTAAGGTGGGCAATGGCCTCGCCCATCGCAAAAGTTAACTGATGCAAATCTAACTCCCGCTTGAATAAAACTGGGATCAAATCCCTAGCACTTTGAGGGCTACTTTTACAGGCTGTCAAAGTATCCGCCAAACGATCCCGATGATGGGCATGAAGTTGCTCAATTCGCACATGAAGCCCCTTAAAAGGCTTTCCATGCGATGGCAAAACCAAGGCATCCTTTGGTAATTGCTTTAAAGAGGTCAGCGAATCCAAATAGAGGCCCAATGGATTGGCATCCGGCTCTGTATCAAAAACGCTGACGTTGGTTGAAATGCGGGGCAAAACCATGTCCCCAGAAATCAACGTTTGAGTCTCATCACACCACAAACATGCGTGCTCTGGCGCATGCCCATAACCCACCAATACTTGCCAATCCTGTCTGCCAACTTGAATCAGCTCTTGGTCCATGATTCTTCTGAATCTTGGGGGAACCGAAGGCACCATGTTGCTGAAATAATTTGCTCTGGCTCGAATTTTTATCAAGTCTTCTTCATTTGCCAGACCGTGACGCGCAAAGTGATCTGCAGCACCGCCCCCGCCAGCGACTGACCCAACTTCTGAACCCCTTGGATCAGACAGCCATTTTGCTAAAACATAATCTGTCATCGTCATCCACAGTGGAGCCGCCCATTTTTCAGATAACCAAGAAGCCAAACCAATGTGGTCAGGGTGCATGTGAGTCACAATGATTCTCACGATGGGCAAATTTTCTAGCTCAGTATCAAAAATAGTTAGCCATGCATCTTTACTTGCTTGGTTAGACACTCCGCAATCCACCAAAGTCCAACCATCTCGCCCCTCGAAGCAATCTCTGATTAACCATAAATTGATGTGATCTAAAGCAAAAGGCAGGGGCATGCGCACCCATTTCAAGCCAGCATGAATCGCCTGAGTTGCACCTGTCTTAGGCATCTGATCATCAAAGGGATAAATAATTTTTTGCATGCCGATTTATAAGTTTTTTAAAGTACTCTGATCAACTACCTGTAATATTCATCTATCAGCATTCGTGTCACACCTTCAAGCTGCATTTGTGACACATCATGATATCTAATAAATAACGAAAACTAAGCTCATGATTACATCAAACAATCCTTATATTCTTAGCAAGCTTCTTGAGAACAATAAAGACTGGGTTGACTCCGTTACCCAAAGCGACCCCGATTACTTTAGCAGACTTGTGCACCAACAAGCGCCTGAATATTTGTGGATTGGATGTTCTGATTCTCGCGTTCCTGCCAACCAAATCACTGGGCTGGCTCCCGGTGAAGTGTTCGTCCATCGCAACATTGCCAACGTGGTGGTTCACACAGATCTGAACGCGCTATCAGTCATTCAGTTCGCTGTTGATCAAATCAAGGTGAAACACATCATTGTGGTAGGCCATTATGGTTGTTCAGGCGTCAAAGCCGCCCAAACAAAAACCAGAATCGGCTTAGCTGATAACTGGATCAGACACGTTCAGGATGTTCAAGATAAACATGGAAAATATTTAGGGCAAGTCTTGAGAGAGTCAGATCAATTTGATAAGTTATGTGAATTGAATGTGATTGAACAAGTGATGAATGTTTGTCAAACCACCAGCGTTCAAGATGCCTGGGCCAGAAAACAGGAAGTCACTGTACACGGTTGGATTTATGATTTAAAAGATGGGCGAGTGCGAGATCTTGGTATCAGCATAAAAAATAGTGATGAGTTAGATGCTCGCTATCAAACAATCTTAGAAAAAAATTATCCTAAAAGTGAATAATCCACAAGCCATTAAGCGCCCAGAATCTCCTTGTATCAATTTGTGCACGATGGATGATGAAGATCGCTATTGCTTGGGTTGTCATCGAACACTTGATGAAATTGCTCTGTGGCCAAGTCTTGATCAAGCAGAAAAGGAATCTGTTTGGCAACTCCTTGAAGAGCGCTCAAACTTAAAAAAACAAATAAGTAACAATCTATAAATAATAATTTAGAAACAATTTGGCCCCACCTACCAATGGTAGATGGGGCCAAACTTTTATTGCAATTATTTAATTAAATAATTAATCAGCGTAAACGCCAGCCTTCCTGATGATTGGTGTCCACAAATCAATCTGAGCTTTCAAGTGAGCTTTGTGGCCCGCAGGGCTAGAGTTCTTTGCATTAGGAATGTTTGCGCCTAAGTCAGCCATTTTTTCTCTATAGCTTGCATCCTTGATGCCTGCTTGTAGGGCAGCAGCAAGCTTATCAGTTACATCCTTAGG
>JBFZCN010000120.1:0-2946 GCA_041307985.1 Burkholderiales bacterium | reverse complement strand
GTAAGACAGGTTCATTGACCTCATTGCCAATCATTGAAACTCAAGCGGGCGACGTTTCTGCTTTCGTTCCAACCAACGTGATTTCTATTACTGACGGCCAAATCTTCTTGGAAACAGACTTATTTAATGCGGGCGTACGTCCTGCGATTAACGCAGGTATTTCTGTTTCACGTGTGGGTGGCGCAGCTCAGACCAAAGTTATCAAGAAGTTATCTGGCGGTATCCGTACAGACTTAGCGCAGTACCGTGAATTGGCAGCGTTTGCTCAGTTTGCTTCTGATTTGGACGAAGCAACCCGCAAGCAGTTAGAGCGCGGTCGTCGTGTTACAGAATTGCTTAAGCAACCACAATATCAGCCGCAACAAGTTTGGCAGTTGGCATCTTCATTGTATGCAGCTAACAACGGCTTCTTGGATGATTTGGATGTGAAACATATTTTGGCCTTTGAAAAAGGTTTGCATGATCATCTAAAGAGCAAGTTTGCTGATTTGATTGGCCGCATTGAAGACACCAAGGATCTCTCGAAGGAAGACGAAGCCGCATTGCGCGCTGCGATCGAGGACTTTAAACGTTCGGCTTCTTTCTAAGAAGTAAGGAGAGCCGATATGGCCGGAACAAAAGAGATACGGACAAAGATCAAGAGCGTACAAAATACGCGCAAGATCACCAAGGCGATGGAAATGGTCGCCGCATCTAAGATGCGGCGCGCTCAAGAGCGCATGCGCAATGCACGTCCTTACTCAGAAAAAGTAAGAAATATTGCAGCGAACTTGGGCAAGGCCAATCCAGAATACCGTCCTGCTTATTTAGTTGAGCGTGAAGTTAAAAGAGCCGGTGTGATTATTGTGACAACGGACAAAGGTCTTTGCGGTGGTATGAATACCAACGTATTAAGAGCTTTAACAAACACCATGAAAGAGTTGGACTCTAAAGGTGTTTCATTGTCATGCACTCCAATCGGCATGAAGGGCTTCCAGTTCTTAAACAGGATCAAAGCAAAGGTTGTTTCTCATGTAACACAAATGGGCGACACCCCACACTTAGAAAAACTCATTGGCGCAATCAAGGTTCAATTGGATGCGTATGAAAATGGTGAAGTAGACGCCGTTTATTTGGCCTACACAAAATTCATCAACACAATGAAGCAAGAGCCGGTGGTTGAAAAACTATTACCTCTTTCAAGTGAAAAATTAACACAAACGGCTGAAGAAGCGCGTGAGTATGGTTGGGATTATTTGTACGAACCAGACCCACAATCAGTTGTGGATGAATTGTTGAAACGTTACGTTGAAGCGTTGATTTACCAAGCAGTTGCAGAAAATATGGCATCTGAGCAATCAGCTCGTATGGTTGCCATGAAAGCTGCTTCTGATAACGCGAAAAACGTGATTGGTGAGTTGCAGTTGGTTTATAACAAAACACGTCAAGCAGCCATTACCAAAGAGTTGTCCGAGATTGTCGGCGGCGCTGCGGCGGTTTGATAACGAAAGTATTGTAAAAAATTAGTGATCGGAGAACTACGATGAGCAACGGAAATATCGTTCAGTGTATTGGTGCTGTGGTGGACATTCAGTTCCCACGCGACAAAATGCCAAAAATTTATGACGCATTGGTCTTGGAAGAGAGCAATGAGGCATCTTTTGCAGAAAAAGGTTTGACCTTTGAAGTGCAACAACAATTAGGTGATGGCGTTGTTCGTGCCATTGCGATGGGTTCAAGTGATGGCTTGCGTCGCGGCATGAGCGTTGCCAATACTGGCAAGGGTATCTCTGTGCCTGTAGGCCCAGCAACATTGGGGCGCATCATGGACGTGTTAGGTCGCCCAATCGACCAAGCCGGCCCAATCGGTACAGATGAGCGCCGTGCGATTCACCAATTGGCACCAAAGTTTGATGAGCTATCACCATCAGTTGACTTACTAGAAACAGGCATCAAAGTTATTGACTTGGTTTGCCCGTTTGCTAAAGGCGGTAAAGTTGGTTTGTTCGGCGGTGCTGGTGTGGGTAAGACAGTTAACATGATGGAGTTGATCAATAACATCGCTAAGCAACACTCAGGTTTATCAGTGTTCGCAGGTGTTGGTGAGCGCACTCGTGAAGGTAACGACTTCTACCACGAGATGAAAGACTCTAACGTTCTTGATAAAGTGGCGATGGTGTTTGGTCAGATGAACGAGCCACCAGGAAACCGTTTGCGCGTTGCTTTGACTGGTTTGACAATGGCCGAGCGTTTCCGTGACGAAGGCCGTGACATTTTGTTCTTCGTTGACAACATTTACCGTTACACATTGGCTGGTACAGAAGTTTCTGCTTTGTTGGGTCGTATGCCGTCAGCCGTGGGCTATCAGCCAACATTGGCTGAAGAAATGGGCCGCTTACAAGAGCGCATTACTTCAACGAAGACTGGTTCTATTACATCGATTCAGGCCGTTTACGTTCCTGCCGATGACTTAACAGACCCATCACCAGCGACAACATTCTTGCACTTAGACTCGACAGTTGTGTTGTCACGTGACATCGCTGCTTTGGGTATTTACCCAGCGGTTGATCCACTTGACTCAACAAGCCGTCAGCTAGATCCTCAAGTTGTTGGCGAAGAGCATTACAACGTGGCTCGCGGTGTTCAGACAACATTGCAGCGCTATAAAGAATTGCGCGACATTATTGCCATTTTGGGTATGGACGAATTGTCACCAGAAGATAAGCAAGCTGTTGCGCGCGCACGTAAAATTCAGCGTTTCTTGTCACAGCCATTCCACGTGGCGGAAGTGTTTACAGGCTCACCTGGAAAATACGTTCCATTAAAAGAAACTATCCGCGGCTTCAAGATGATTGTTGACGGTGAGCTTGACCATTTGCCAGAGCAGGCATTCTATATGGTTGGCGGCATTGATGAAGCCATCGAAAAAGCTAAGAAGTTGCAGTAAACCAAGGAACTTAAATGTCT
>JBFZCN010000119.1:0-4977 GCA_041307985.1 Burkholderiales bacterium | reverse complement strand
CCACATCAGTAGAAGCGCTTGCACAAAGATTTCCGCGCATTGTTGAAATTGTTTCTACCGATGAGGCAGATCGTCAAGCGGGTCGTCAACGCTATAAAGCTTATCGAGATCAAGGTCATGAACTGCATAACTTTGATCAAACAGGTCAATAACTCATTTAATTTGATATCCATCATTCATTCAACATCTAATACTTTAAGAACATATACATGGCTTTGATGCACCCTCAGTTTGATCCGATTGCTATCAGCCTTGGGCCTGTTGCGGTTCATTGGTATGGTTTGATGTATTTATTCGCCTTTGCGCAATTTTTACTCTTAGGTAAGTTGCGCACCAAGCAAGCTCACTATCAGCACCTCAGTTACAAATACATTGAAGACCTGTTATTTGCAGGTGTGCTTGGTGTGATTGTGGGCGGGCGTTTGGGTTATGTGATTTTTTACATGCCGGCTCATTATTTAAGCTATCCATTGGAAGCTCTAAAAGTGTGGGAGGGTGGCATGTCCTTTCATGGTGGATTCTTGGGCGTGCTTGTGGCGATGCTTTGGGCTGCCAAAAGAAACAAGCAGAGATTCTTTGAAGTAACCGATTTGATTGCACCTTTGATTCCATTTGGTCTAGCATTTGGACGAATGGGTAATTTCATCAATGGAGAGCTTTGGGGAAGACCCACCGATGTATCGTGGGCCATGATTTTCCCGCAAGCGGGGGATATGCTGGCAAGACACCCATCGCAACTCTATCAATTCATGGGCGAGGGCATGATCTTAGGTATTGTGCTCTGGTGGTTTGCAAGTAAACCCCGAGCAATTGGTCAGGTATCCGGCTTATTCCTCTTGGGCTATGGCACCTTTAGATTTTTAGCAGAATTTGCCCGCGAACCCGATAACTTCTTAGGACTTTTGAGCTTGGGCCTATCGATGGGTCAGTGGTTATCTTTGCCAATGATCATTTTCGGCATTTATTTGCTAATCCGTAAGACCAAATAAAGTCAGATATCTAGGTAAATTCCCTTTACAAGGGTATCTACCAATGTATTCAATAATGTATACAAAATATATTGAGTACATGTCATTAAAAGTAGTTAAAACAGCTCTCTACGTTGAAGTCACCGAGCAATTGCGTTCGATGATCGCTGGAGGGGTTTTATCTCCAGGCACTTGGATCGATGAGCAAAAATTAGCAGAGCAGTTAGGTGTATCAAGAACGCCTTTCAGAGAGGCCATCAGAATTCTGGCATCAGAGGGCTTGCTAAGAGTGGAACCTCGTCGTGGCTGTTATGTCACCGAGTTAACAGAAAAAGATTTAGATGAAATTTTTCCCTTGATGGCAATGCTTGAAGGTCGGTGTGCGTTTGAAGCAACGTCTAAAGCCACCAAGCAAGATTTGGATGCTTTAGAGATTTTGCATAGAAAACTTAAAGCATATGCCGAAGCTAAAGACATCGATCGCTACTATGCAAGCAACAGAGAAATACATTTAGCCATTCAGCATTTGGCAGGCAACGAGTGGTTAACTCAAATGGTTCATGATTTGAGAAGAATCTTGAATCTGTCACGCCATCGCAGTTTGCATCATCGCGGCAGAATTGAAGAGTCTTGCAAAGAACACTTGGCAGTCTTTGAAGCGCTGAAAGCCAGGGATGCAAAGAAAGCCGAGATCTTGATGAAAGATCACATCCAAAATCAACGAGAAGCATTGAGACACTTGAGGTTTGAGCAGAGGTTAACAGCATGATTTTGGATAAGATGCTCAGAGCCAGGCACATGACCAAAGCCATCAGTGCCACAAAAAAATTATTATCTGAACGCGGAGAGTCAAACGCTGCAAGCATGGCGAATGATTTGAGCGAGAACTTTAAGACGCTGGATGATGAGCAAAAATCAGAATATTTTTTGCATCTAGCAGAAAAATTTAATCCAAGCCCCGCTGATGTTTTGAGCGCGGCTGAGTTGTATGCCAAAGACCCAAGTGCAGATAACTTTGTTTGGCTCATGAAAGTATCCGAGTCGCCAAGACAAGAACTTTTGCGCCGCTTAAATCGTGCCCCGGGTGGTACACATACGATCATCAACATGCGTCATCAGGTGCTCAAACTATTACCTAAGAAGCCTGAGCTAAAAGCTGTTGATGCCGACATGAAACATTTATTGAATTCTTGGTTTAATCCAGGCTTCTTAAAAATGCACCAAGTTGACTGGAAGTCACCTGCACATATCCTAGAAAAAATCATTCAGCATGAAGCTGTTCATGAAATCGATGGTTGGGATGATTTGCGTCGACGCTTGCAACCAGATCGCCGTTGTTTTTCTTTCTTTCATCCTCAGCTACCGGATGAGCCGTTGATCTTTGTTGAAGTGGCACTGCTGCCTGACATTGCAGATTCTATTGCGCCATTGGTGGATAAAAAATCTCCGGCATTGGAGAGCAATCAATATAAGTGCGCTATTTTTTATTCAATCAGTAACTGTCAGCCTGGCTTGCGCGGAGTATCGATGGGGAACTTCTTGATCAAACGAGTGGCTGAGAGTTTGAAGAAAGAGTTTCCTGCCTTGAAGACCTTTTGTACCTTATCGCCGATTCCAGGCTTGATGGATTGGTTGGGAACGCATGCGGACTTACCCCTAGATCATTTAAAGCCTGCTGCGCTTGAGAGGTACCAAGAGGCCATTAAGGTCTTTAATTTAAAGGACAAATCTTGGAGTGACCGCTTACAAAGTGGCTGGCATCCAGATCTTTCTTCCTTAAAGGAAAAAGAGGCTTTGTTGGCTTTGAGCGCCATTTACTTGCTATATTATTCACCACGTAGGGGCGGTAATTCTGTGGCCAAGTTTCATCTTGGAAATGGGGCAAAATTACATCGAATCAATTGGTCCGGTGACTTATCTAAAAAAGGTATCAAGCAGTCAGCAGGTTTGATGGTGAACTACCTTTATGACCTTGATAAGGTGGAAGATAACCATGAGCGCTTTGTGAATGGTGAAGTGATTTATTCAAGAGCAGTTTCGCAGTTGGTATGAGCTTCAAATTGATTTAATCAGTAGCAGCAATTGGTAGTAACAATAGTTTTAGTTGGTTTAATTAGAGTACGAGGAGATAAAAATGAAAAAGCCAGTAAATGTAGTGGGTCGATTGACCTCGGTAGTAGGTGCAGTAGCAGCAGTTGCTGCAGTAGGTTTTTCAATGGGATCAACGGCTGTGATGGCTGATCCAAATTGGCCTAATAAGCCTGTGACAATCATTGTTCCATTCCCAGCGGGTGGTGGTACTGATGCATTTGCACGACCTCTAACAACCGTGATGAATAAGCTTACAAACAAGCAGTTCATTTTGGATTACAAGGCTGGTGCAGGTGGAACATTGGGCGCTGCTGTTGCTTCTAAAGCAGCTCCAGATGGTTACACATTCTTCATGGGTGCGGTTCACCATGCGATTGCTCCATCAATGTACCCAAAACTTGATTACGATATTGAAAAGAGCTTTATACCAGTAGCTTTGGTGGCTGCTCCACCACAAATCATCGTGGCCAACCCAAAATTGCCAGTGAAAGATTTGAAAGGTTTGATTGATTACGCCAAAAAGAATCCCGGTAAGTTGAACTTCAGTAGCGCTGGTAATGGCACATCACACCACTTGGCTGGTGAGCAGTTCAAAGAAATGACTAAGACATTTATCACACACATTCCTTACCGTGGCGCAGGCCCAGCATTGGTTGATTTGATGGCTGGTCAAGTAGACATCATGTTCGATGGTATGGGCTCATCTGCTCAACACATCAGAAGCGGCACGATCAAGGCGATTGCAGTTGCTTCAAGCAAACGCAACCCTGCTTTCCCAAATATTCCAACTGCAACAGAAGCAGGTTTACCAGGTTATGAAGTCAGTAGCTGGTATGCCTTGTGGGCTCCAAGAGGTACTCCACAGCCGATTATCGACAAGATGACAGCTGAAGTAACAAGAGCAATGAACACGCCTGAGCTAAAAACAATTTGGCTTAATAATGGTTCAGAAACTCCTACTTTGACCGGTGATGCATTTGGAAAGTTTGTTAATTCTGAAATCAAGCGTTGGAATCAAGTTGTGAAAGCCTCCGGCGCCAAAATGTAATTAGCAGTTAACAATTTAAGTCGAGATTCAGATGAATTTATATGCACTACTAGAATCCGGCTTTCCAAAAGATAAACCATCATGCGCGATTGAAACGCATGATGGTTTGTTTTATAGCTGGGATGATTTAGAAAAGGCCACATCAAAAATGGCCAACCTTTTGGCAAGTTTGCGCTTACCTCAGGGGTCCCGAGTTGCAGTTCAGGTTGAGAAGTCACCTGAAGCACTCTTTTTATATTTGGCAACACTTAAAGCAGGTTTGGTGTATTTGCCATTGAATACGGCTTATCAAGCTGCAGAGATTGAGTACTTTATTGGTAATGCTGAACCAGCGGTGATGGTCTGTAGCCCTAAGAATTTCTCATGGGTGTCTACAGTTGCTTTCAAGGCGGGAACAAAAAATGTGTTCACCCTGGGCGATGACCGCACCGGCACGCTCTTGGATCGAGCGGCCGCACAATCGGACAAGTTCAAAACGGTCAAACGTGATGATGACGATTTGGCAGCCATTTTGTATACCTCAGGCACGACTGGAAGAAGTAAAGGCGCGATGTTGACCCATGGTAACTTGGGCAGCAATGCCGAAGTGCTGAAGAAGTTCTGGGCTTGGAAAAAAGGCGATGTTTTATTACACGCTTTACCAATTTTCCATGTGCATGGATTGTTCGTTGCTTCCCATGGAGCATTGCTCAATGGCAGCAAGATGATTTGGTTGCCACGTTTGGATACCAAAGAGCTGATCAAGCACATGCCAAGATCAACTGTGATGATGGGTGTGCCAACTTTTTATGTGCGCCTATTGTTAGATAAAGAGTTCACCAAGCAAACCGTTAAAAACATGCGTTTGTTTGTTTCTGGTTCTGCGCCCTT
>JBFZCN010000118.1:0-19560 GCA_041307985.1 Burkholderiales bacterium | reverse complement strand
AGCAAGTTGTTGACCTGAGTTTGATCATTGATCCAGGTAAGCGCACCTATGTTCGCAAGATCAATATTTCAGGCAATAACAAAACCCGCGATGAAGTGATTCGTCGTGAGATGCGCCAGCTAGAGAGCGCATGGTTTGACAGTGAAAAACTCAAACTTTCAAAAGATCGCATCAATCGCCTTGGCTATTTCACGGATGTGGAAGTGAACACTGAAGATATCCCAGGCACGTCCGATCAAGTGGACGTCGGTATCAAGGTCGCAGAAAAACCAACAGGCTCATTGAGTTTGGGTGCTGGTTTCTCATCAACGGATAAATTGATTTTGACGGCGGGTATTTCTCAAGAAAATGCCTTTGGCACAGGAACAAGCATTGGTTTGAACATCAACACGGGCAAAACCAACCGCACCTTGGCAATTTCAAACTACGATCCATATTTCACTGAAGATGGTATTAGCCGCTTCACTGAGGTGTATACCAGAACCTCACGTCCTTTGTATTACACAGGCGATGAAGAGTACAAGATCGTTTCTACGGGTGGTAGCTTTAAATTAGGCGTGCCATATTCTGAAGTGGATCGGGTCTTCTTTGGTTTGGGTATTGAGCAGTTGAACATGGAAACATCGGTCAATACGCCGCTCAGCTACCAGAGATATGTGGATGCTTACGGCAAGAGCAATATGAACGTACCGTTCACGATAGGTTGGTCAAGAGATGCCAGAGACAGCGCATTGATTCCTTCTCGCGGCACTTATCAGCAAGTTAACTTTGAGTGGGGTACGCCGGTTGCTGATTTGCAGTACTACAGGGCTTACTACCAGCACCAATATTTCTGGCCTTTGTTCAAGGGCAACATCCTATCTTTTAACGGTGAGATTGGTTATGGCGATACCTACAGTGACAAGCCTTTCCCAGTCACCAAGAACTACTTCGTCGGTGGTATTGGTTCTGTGAGGGGCTATGAGCCAGGCTCTCTCGGGCCTTACAATACCAATAATGGTATTAATACCCCGATTGGTGGGGCATCAAAATTAGTTGGAAATATCGAATATACTTTCCCAATTCCGGGCTCAGGTGTTGATAAAACCTTGCGTTTATTCAGCTTCTTTGATGCTGGTAACGTTTATGCGGATACGCCAGACTTTTCTGGCTTGAGAACATCGTATGGTTTTGGTTTATCTTGGATTTCACCACTAGGGCCCTTAAAATTCAGTTATGGTTTCCCATTGAGCAAGAAACCTGAAGATCGTTTGCAGCGCTTCCAATTCCAAATTGGTACCGCGTTTTAATATTTGAAGGATGTATTTATGAATCGTTTTACTAAAAAGTTCGTTCAATCAACTCTGATGTCAGGTTTGGCTTTGAGTCTTTTCTCTGTGTCAGCAATTGCTGCTGATGATAAAGATTTCAGTGGCCGCATCGGCGTTGTTAATTCCGAGCGAATTTTCAAAGAATCTAATATGGCTAAAGCGAGTCAAACTAAGTTGCAAAGTGAATTTGCTAAACGTGAAAAAGAGTTACGTGATGATGCTCAGAAAATTAAAACAGCAGCAGAGCGCTTAGATAAAGATGCTGCAGTGATGTCTGATACCGATCGTGTGCGCCGTCAACGTGAATTGGCGGATGCTGATCGAGAGCTTCAACGTAAACAAAGAGAATTCACAGAAGATGTGAATCAAAGAAGTTTTGAAGAGCGTTCAAAGATTGCACAAAAAGCCAATCAGGCTCTTAAAGCTGTTGCAGAACAGCGCAAATTAGATTTGATTGTTCAAGAAGCCGCTTACGTTAATCCAAAGATTGATGTCACAGAGGACGTCATCAAAGCACTCAATAACTTACGTTAATTATTAAGAGAGTGACATGACAACGATTGCTGAGTTAGCCGAACGCTATTCGGCTCGCTTAGCGGGCAATGGGAATCAGCTTGTTTCAGGTTTAGCTCCTCTCACAGAAGCCAATCAGTCTCAACTTGCTTTTCTTGCAAACCCCCTGTATCGCAATGACGCTTTAATCAGCCAGGCCGCTGGTTTGATTGTTTCTGAAGCCGATCATGAGTTCTTACAAGAACATTCAGAAGATAAAAATCGCACCTATCTAATCACAAAAAACCCATACGCATTGTTCGCTCGGATTGCCCAAGAGTTTGCAAAATCTTCAGCTCCTACATATTTATCAGGTATCCACCCAAGTGCAGTGATTGAGGCTGGTGCAACAATTGCACCTTCAGCCCACATTGGACCTCTTTGTCACATCACTAAGGGTGCCAGGATTGGTGAAAGATCAGTCCTAGTATCGCAAGTTCATATTGGCGCTGATGTTTCTGTAGGCGCAGACGCCTTGATCTACCCCAATGTTTCAATTTATCAAGGTTGTCAGCTAGGCGATCGCAACATCATTCACAGTGGCACGGTGATTGGTTCAGATGGTTTTGGCTTTGCTCCTGATCTTGCTGCCGGTGAGTGGGTCAAGGTGCCTCAAACAGGTCGAGTACTGATTGGACATGACGTTGAAATTGGGTCTAATACATCGATTGATCGTGGCGCATTGGCAGACACTCGAATTGACGATGGTTGCAAGATTGATAATCTGGTGCAGATTGCTCATAACGTGCATGTTGGTGCTTTAACGGTGATTGCTGGTAATACCGCAGTGGCAGGAAGTGTGACGATTGGAAAAATGTGCATGATTGGTGGCTCCAGCAGTATTGCAGGACATTTAAATATTGCAGATCAAAGCACGATATCGGGTGGCACAACCATCATTCGTTCGATTGATGAGCCAGGCCAGCACTTCACCAGTATTTTCCCAATGTTGCCGCATGCAGATTGGGAAAAGAATGCTGCTATTTTGCGCGGTTTGGATAAAATGCGACAAAAGATAAAAGAATTAGAAAAGCAGATTCAAAGTATCACTGCAGACAAGAAATAAACATAAAAAGAGAAAAGGTCATTCATGAGCGAGCTAGTTAATTTTGATATCAACCAGATCTTGAAGATGCTACCGCATCGCTACCCATTTTTATTGGTTGATCGCGTGCTTGAGCTAGAGGCTGGTAAGCGTGTCAAAGCATTGAAAAACGTGACCATGAACGAACCCCATTTCACTGGTCATTTCCCAGACTTTCCAGTGATGCCAGGTGTTTTGATTCTTGAGGCCTTGGCTCAAACAGCAGCATTGCTCACATTCGGCCAAGATTCAGTTGATGATTCTGTTTATTTCTTTGTTGGTATTGATAATGCTCGCTTCAAAAGACCGGTGACACCAGGTGATCAACTGATTTTGAATGCATCTATTGAAAGATTCAAAGGTGGTATTTGGAAATTCAAAACATTTGCCACAGTCAATGATTTAGTTGTGACTGAAGCAGATTTGATGTGCACCATTCGTAAAAAGGAAGCCTAAGATGGCTTTGATTCATCCTAGCGCAATCATTGATCCAAAAGCAGAAATTGCTGAGGATGTTGAGATTGGTCCTTATGCAGTGATTGGTCCTAATGTGATCATTGGACGCAAAACTCAAATTGGCGCTCATACAGTTGTTGAGGGCCATACAAGCATTGGTGCTGAAAACAGAATTGGTCACTTTGCATCTGTGGGTGGTGCACCTCAGGATATGAAATACCGTGGTGAGCCAACTAAGTTAGTGATTGGCGATCGTAATTTGATCCGTGAATTCACAACATTGCACACTGGCACCATTCAAGATCAAGGTATCACCAAAATTGGTAATGACAATTGGATCATGGCTTATGTTCATATTGCTCATGATTGCGTGGTCGGAAATAACACGATCTTTTCAAATAACGCACAAATTGCTGGTCACGTTCATGTGGATGATTGGGCCATCTTGGGTGGTATGTGTGGTGTGCATCAGTTTGTGCGAATCGGTGAGCATTCAATGATTGGTGGAGCTTCTAAATTAGTCCAAGATCTACCGCCTTACGTCATTGCATCAGGAGCCGTTGCTGAACCTCATGGTTTGAATGCTGAAGGCTTGAAGCGTCGTGGCTTTAGTCCTGAGGCTATCAGTGCCTTAAGACAAGCTTATAAGTTGTTGTACAAACAAAACCTCAGTTTTGAAGACGCTAAAAAAGCCATCGCAGACTTGGCCATAGAAAAGCAATCAACTGAAGCAGAGTCAGCAGAAAAACTAAACATATTCCATGATTTCATCGCCGCTTCACAGCGCGGCATTGCCCGCTAATCATTTGACAGAAAACGCATATCTTGCTTGTGTGGCTGGAGAGCCGTCGGGGGATATGCTTGGCGCGAGTGTTCTTCAGGCAATTCAGGAGTCTTCAGATTTAGCAGGGCTTAAGACTCGTGGTATTGGTGGCCCCAAAATGGTGGCTACTGGTTTTGAGGCACTATGGCCAATGGAGACTTTGGCTGTACGGGGTTATGTTGAAGCCATCCAGCAATTACCAGCCATTCTTTCAGTCAGGAATGCATTGATCAAGGAGTTAAGTCTGCATCCACCCAAAGCATTTTTGGGTATTGATGCACCAGACTTTAATTTAGGCGTTGAAAAGAAACTCAAAGCTGCAGGTATTCCAACACTTCATTTCATCAGCCCATCGATTTGGGCTTGGCGTGGTGGACGCATCAAAGGCATCAAAGAGTCTGTGGATCACATGCTTTGTATATTTCCATTTGAAACCGCCATCTATGAAAAGGCTGGTATCAAAGCGACTTATGTTGGCCATCCATTGGCTTCAAGTATTCCGATGGTTTCAGATTCAGCAGGTGCTAAAGAAAAATTAAATATTCGAACGGGTCATGCTTTGGTGGCAGTTTTACCAGGCAGTCGGCAATCAGAAATCAATTTGATTGGGCCTGGATTCTTTGACGCCATTGCTCAGATGTTCATTCAATACAAGCAGGGCATTGAGTTCGTTATTCCGGTAGCAACATCCGCCTTAAAGCCAGCTATTCAAGCCATGGCTGATAAGTTATTGCAACAACACCCAAACATCACCCTGCATTTATTGGATGGTCAAGCCAGCTTGGCATTAGAGGCTGCTGATGTGGTTTTAATTTCCAGTGGCACTGCCACCCTAGAGGCTGCTCTATGGAAAAAGCCCATGGTGATTTCTTATAAGGTCCCAGCTATCACTGCTTGGATCATGAAACGCCAAGCCTATTTACCTTATGTTGGATTGCCGAATATCTTGGCACAAGAATTCATTGTTCCAGAGTTGCTACAAGAAGCAGCTTCGCCAGAAGCCCTAGCAACAGCAACCTTGAATTGGCTAGATAAACCAAATGAAGTGACACGTTTAAAAGAACGTTTTACCGAGATGCACCAATCCTTGCTCATGCCAACAGGGATATTGGTCGCAAAAGTCATAGCGGAAGTCATCAATGACTGATTGGAATGCTCCCAACCCACTTTATGAGTGGACATGTGGGGTTGATGAGGCAGGTCGAGGACCTTTGGTGGGCTCTGTGGTGGCAGCAGCGGTGGTGCTTGACCCCGCCAAACCAATTGCTGGATTAAAGGATTCGAAAAAGCTCACTCCCAAAGTTCGTGATGAGTTGTATGACATCATCATCAGAGATTCAAAAGCTTGGAGTATTGCTGAAGCCAGCGCTGTAGAAATTGATTCAATCAATATCCTGCAAGCCACGATGCTGGCCATGAAGCGTGCTATTGAAGGCCTAGAAAAAACATTGGGGCGTTTACCAGATAGGGCATTAATCGATGGTAACCGCTGCCCAAAAGTAAATATTTCAATGGAAGCAATTGTTAAAGGTGATAGCAAAGTGGCGGCTATTTCAGCAGCATCGATCTTGGCCAAGGTCACCAGAGATCGAGACATGCAAGCTTTACATGAAGCTTATCCTGTGTATGGCTTTAATCAGCACATGGGTTATCCAACACCTGTCCATCTTGAGTCTTTAAAACTTCATGGTCCATGCCCCCTGCATCGCAAAACATTTGGTCCAGTCAGATTGGCGATTGAAACCAAGGGAAACTTGGAGGAAACTAAGCCCCTATGAAAGATGCTAAATATTTAAGTTCTGCAGACAATCCCTTGATCAAGAGACTGAAAGTCTTGCTCGAGGGTGGTGCTAAAGCCAATAAAACCAGGCAAGAACTGGGGCTCGCAGTTTTAGAGGGGGTTCATTTAGCTCAAGCATGGTTAGCTTCTGAGGATTTGGTGGAGTTATTCACAACTGAATCAGGCCTCGCGCAAGCTGAGATTGCTGCTGTGATTGATATGCAATTGGCAGTTGTCCCAAACACTGATCTGTATATCCTTGATGAGGCTTTGTGGAAAAAAATATCTGACCTAGAAAATGCTCCGCCAATCATAGCGTGCGTCAGAATTCCGAAACATGACTTTCCTGTTAAGCAAAGAGATGATGTTTTGATTTTGGATGGCGTTCAAGATGCGGGCAATGTTGGCTCAATGATGAGAACTGCCGCTGCGGCGGGACTGAGTTATGTGGTCTGTTTAAAAGGTACTGCGCAAGCATGGTCGCCAAAGGTATTAAGAGCTGCAATGGGAGCTCATCGACATTTGAAAATATTTGAAGCCTGGTCTTTGAATATGGTGCGCGAAAAGATTCATTTACCTTTGATTGCAACAAGTTTGATATCAGATCAAGATCTTTATGACTTAGGGGACGACTTGCTCGATCCCCATGCATGGGTATTTGGCAATGAGGGTGGTGGGGTTGACCCAGAGCTTTTGGCTATCTCCCGATCAGTCTTAATTCCTCAAGATCCTCGCATTGAATCTCTCAATGTTGGAGCTGCAGCGGCCGTTTGTTTATTTGAGATGCGCAGGGTTCGCCGGGAATTGAAGTAAAAAACAAAGTGATAGCCAAAATATCCCATCAGTAGCTATTAAGTAACTGCTTAATAATTACTTCGATCTGGATTAATTTCTTGCAAGATCGTGGTCGCAATTTCTTCAATAGACTTATTGGTGGTTGATAGCCATGGAATGCCTTGTTTGCGCATCATGGCTTCAGCAGAGCTGACTTCATAACGACAGTTTTCAATCTTGGCGTAATTACTACCCGGTCTTCGTTCGTTTCTGATTTCAGATAGACGCATAGGATCAATGGTGAGGCCAAATAATTTCTTACGGAACGGCATTAAATCAGGCGGCATCTGATTTCTTTCAAAATCATCGGGTATCAAAGGGTAGTTCGCTGATTTAAGACCGTATTGCATCGCCAAGTAAAGACTGGTTGGGGTTTTTCCACTGCGAGATACGCCCACCAAAATAACATCAGCATCTGATAAATTTTGATTCGATTGACCGTCATCGTGCGCCAATGAAAAGTTAATGGCCTCAATCCTATTTTTATATGATTCAGTGTCTGCGTTGTTATGAAAGCGGCCAATTGCGTGAGTGGATTTAACTCCCAAGGCTTGTTCGAGAGGCACGATGAATGTTTGAAACATATCCATCATCACGCAATTCGCTTCCGACACAATTGCATTAACTTCTGTATCAACCAATGTTGTAAAAACGATTGGCTCAAGACCAGAGGACTTGGCGTAATCATTGATTTCTCTAACAGCTTGATGCGCTTTATCAACGGTGTTGATAAAAGGCATTCTGACCTGCCTAAAAGGCAATTCAAACTGAGCCAAGATTGATTGGCTAAACGTCTCAGCAGTGATACCAGTGCCGTCAGAAACAATAAAAACAATGCGTGGTTTTGAGCTCATAATTTTTTGATGATGATTATTTTCAAAGGATACAATAGAACCATTGAACTTGCGGCAGGTTTTTGATCTTTCCATCCGCCGCTTGCACGACCGGTTTCCAATCACTTAGAGAGTTGTTATGTCCAATCCTAACCATGCAAATGCATACGTTTTACCCTTTGAAGACCTGCGCATGTCTGACGTTGAGTCAGTCGGCGGTAAGAATGCCTCATTAGGCGAGATGATTTCTCAGCTGAATGCCTCTGGTGTTAGAGTGCCAACCGGTTTTGCTACCACCGCTTTGGCATTCAGAGAATTTCTTGTCTACAACAAGCTCACTGAACGCATCAATGATCGTTTAGATCGACTGAACGTTGATGATGTAAAAGAGTTGGCAATTGCTGGCGCTGAGATTCGCTCATGGGTTGAAGAAGCTCCTTTTCAAGACCGTCTAGAACAAGAAATTCGTCAGGCATTCAAAGTTTTAGATGCTGACGGAAAAGGTTCCTTCGCAGTTCGCTCATCAGCAACAGCGGAAGATTTACCAGACGCTTCATTTGCAGGGCAACAAGAATCATTTTTAAACGTTGTTGGTATTGATGATATTTTGCATCGCATCCGCGAAGTATTTGCATCTTTGTATAACGATCGTGCGATTTCTTATCGTGTACACAAAGGTTTTGCTCATGCTGAAGTAGCGTTATCAGCTGGAATCCAGCGCATGGTTCGTTCTGATAAAGCATCATCTGGGGTGATGTTCACTTTGGATACTGAATCAGGCTTCCAAGACGCTGTATTCATCACATCCAGTTATGGTTTGGGTGAAACTGTGGTGCAGGGTGCGGTGAACCCTGATGAGTTCTACGTGTTCAAGCCAACCTTGGCCGCTGGTAAATACGCTATCATTCGCCGCAGTTTGGGTTCTAAATTAATTCAGATGCAATTCACAGTCCCTGGCGAGCCAGGTCGCGTGAAAACTGTCGATGTCCCGCTCGAACAGCGCAATCGCTATTCCATCACTGATGATGATGTGGCAGAGTTGGCCAAGTACGCGATGATCATTGAAAAGCACTATGAGCGCCCAATGGACATTGAGTGGGGTAAAGATGGTATCGATGGCAAGATCTATATTTTGCAAGCACGTCCTGAGACAGTTAAGAGTCAGTCTCAAGGCAAAGTTGAAATGCGTTACAAGCTCAAAGGGCACTCCACAGTTTTAACCACCGGTCGTGCGATTGGTCAGAAGATTGGCACAGGCACAGTGCGCGTTGTGAAAGACGCCAGTGAGATGGATCGCGTTCAACCAGGTGATGTATTGGTTGCTGATATGACGGATCCTAACTGGGAGCCTGTGATGAAGAGGGCTGCTGCGATTGTGACAAACCGGGGTGGTCGCACATGCCATGCTGCGATCATCGCTCGTGAATTAGGTGTTCCTGCTGTGGTTGGTTGCGCAGATGCCACCATGGTTCTAAAAGATGGCGCAGTGGTCACAGTGTCATGTGCTGAAGGTGACGAAGGTCGTATTTATGACGGCCCGATTGAAACTGAGGTGACTGAAGTCAGCCGCGGTGCCTTGCCAGAGATTCCAGTCAAAATCATGATGAATGTGGGTAATCCACAATTGGCATTTGATTTCTGCCAAATTCCTAATGGTGGCGTTGGCTTGGCCCGTTTAGAGTTCATCATCAACAACAACATTGGCGTTCATCCAAAAGCCATCTTGGAATATCCGAACATTGATTTGGATTTGAAAAAAGCTGTTGAGAGTGTTGCTCGTGGTCATGCAAGCCCTAAAGCATTCTATGTTGATAAGTTGGCTGAAGGCATTGCCACAATTGCAGCTGCTTTCTATCCAAAGCCAGTGATTGTTCGTCTGTCTGACTTCAAATCAAATGAGTACAAAAAATTGATTGGTGGATCACGTTACGAGCCAGATGAAGAAAATCCGATGCTTGGTTTCCGTGGCGCATCACGCTACATCTCAGAAGATTTTTCTGAAGCGTTTGCGATGGAATGTGAAGCCATGAAGCGTGTGCGCAATGACATGGGTTTGACTAACGTCGAAATCATGATTCCATTTGTTAGAACCGTTAAGCAAGCCGAGAAGGTGATTGGTCTTTTAGGGCAACATGGTTTGAAGCGTGGTGAAAATAGCTTGCGCGTCATCATGATGTGCGAGATTCCATCAAATGCGATCTTGGCCGAAGAGTTCTTGGAGCATTTTGATGGCTTTTCGATCGGTTCGAACGATTTGACTCAATTGACCTTAGGTCTAGATCGTGACTCCGGCATGGAGCTTTTAGCGATTGACTTCGATGAACGAGACCCTGCAGTTGAGTTCTTGGTCGCTAGAGCGATTGAAACCTGTCGCGCCAAGGGCAAGTACATCGGTATTTGTGGTCAAGGGCCTTCAGATCATCCAGACTTTGCACAGTGGTTGATGAATAAGGGCATTACTTCAATTTCATTGAACCCTGACAGTGTGGTTGAAACTTGGACAATGCTTGCTAAGAAATAATTGAGTTGATCCATTAGATCTTAGAGATTAATTAGCTAGGCCAAAGATAAAGCGGACTGTGATCAGTCCGCGATCTTAGAGCCCGAACGCATGATTCGGGCTTTTTCTATTTGCCAATCCCGATCTTTCGACGCATCACGTTTATCGTGTTGTTTTTTACCTCGGCCTAGGCCGATCTCGCACTTCACTCGACCTTTGGAGAAGTGAAGATTGACCGGTACCAAGGTATAGCCTTTTTGCTCCACTTTACCGATGAGCTTTTTGATTTCAATGGCATTGAGCAAAAGCTTGCGGGTTCTGCCTGGGTCAGCTAAGACATGAGTCGAGGCAGAAATCAAAGGACTGATATGGCAGCCAATCAGATAAATCTCAGCATTGCGTATCACAACATAAGCCTCTTTGATTTGGGCGCGACCTTCCCGGATGGCTTTTACTTCCCATCCCTGTAAGACCATGCCTGCCTCAAATCGTTCTTCGATGAAATAATCGAAGAAAGCTTTTTTGTTGTCTATGATGCTCATATATTTATATCGTTAGAATACGAGATTATGGCAGACGTATTTAAGACAGTACTCATTCAGCACTCAGCGGAGAGAATGTATAACTTGGTGATTGATGTTGCCAGGTATCAAGACTTTCTTCCTTGGTGTGGTGGAGTTGAGATCTATGAACAAACAGAAGAAATTCTGGATGCAAAAATACACATTAAATTTAAAGGTTTGGAGCAGTTCTTTCACACCAGAAACACCAATATTCGGCCAAACTCAATTGATATGACCTTTGTGGATGGGCCGTTTAAGAAGTTTCATGGGAATTGGCGCTTCACTCCATTAAAAGAAAATGCCTGCAAGATTGAGTTTCAGTTGCACTATGAATTTGAAAGCCTCTTACTTGAAAAGATCATCGGCCCAGTGTTTGGCATCATTGCTGGCACCTTTGTGGATGGCTTTGTGAAGCGTGCCGATCAAGTCTACGGAGTTGCTTAATGCCTAGCCTGCAATTATTGCTGTGCGACAGTCGTTCTGGAGAGCCTATTTTGAAAGAGGTCCAGGTCAATTTTCCTTCTGATCAACCTGTCACTGTTGGGCAAGCGTTGATTCAGCTAGGAATTGCATCCTCGCCAAAAGACCCTGAAATTGCCAGAAAGGGGTGTTTTGGGGTCTTTGGTAAGCGCAAGGATTGGGACAGTCCCATTTATGAGGGTGATCGCCTGGAGCTCTACAGTCCACTGTTGATTGACCCAATGGCAGCAAGGCGGAAAAAGGCTCATCAAAACCAAGATGCCAAATTACAAGCCAAAGCCGCAGGCCGAAAAGGTCGTTTTTTGAGCAAATAATCATAAAACCTCTATAATTCGCTTTTGCGCATAGGGGTTTTGCATGAGGCTCATCCAAAAAGCACTCACATTTGACGACGTGCTTCTCGTTCCCGCTTATTCAGCGGTTCTTCCACGTGACACTCAGTTGAGTACTCGACTGACTCGCGAACTCTCAATCAACATCCCATTGGTATCAGCTGCCATGGACACAGTCACAGAGGGCCGTTTAGCCATTGTGATGGCCCAAGAGGGTGGTGTTGGCATCATTCACAAGAACCTAACGCCTGCCGAGCAAGCTCGTGAAGTGGCCAAAGTCAAGCGTTATGAATCAGGTGTTTTAAGAGATCCCATCACGATTTCTCCTGATATGACCGTCAGAGATGTGATTCATCTGTCCAAAGAACATGGTTTTTCAGGTTTTCCGGTTTTGCAGGGTAAAAAAGTCGTGGGCATTATCACCAATCGTGATTTGCGCTTCGAAGAGGATTTGGACGCTAAAGTCAGTGAAAAAATGACACCCAAGGATCGCTTGGTCACCATCAAAGAAGGTTCTCCTCCGGAGGAAGCCAAGCGTTTGATGAACAAACATCGCTTAGAGCGAGTCTTGGTGGTCGACGATAATTTTGAATTGCGCGGCTTAGTCACCGTTAAAGATATTCTGAAAGCCAAAGAACATCCTTTGGCAAGTAAAGATGGTCGTGGTCAGTTGATTGCTGGTGCTGCTGTTGGTGTTGGCCCAGATAATGATGAGCGGATCGAACTCTTGGCTAAAGCGGGTGTAGATGTGATCGTGGTTGATACCGCTCACGGCCACAGCCAAGGAGTTTTGGATCGTGTCAAATGGATTAAAAAGAACCATCCACAAATTCAGGTGATTGGTGGCAACATTGCCACCGGTGAAGCTGCTAAAGCATTGGTGGCTCATGGTGCTGATGGCGTCAAAGTGGGTATTGGCCCCGGCTCAATTTGCACCACTCGTATTGTTGCGGGTGTGGGTGTTCCTCAAATCACTGCGGTTGTGAATGTTTCTGAAGCCTTAAAAGGCACAGGCGTTCCTTTGATCGCTGATGGAGGCATTCGTTACTCTGGAGATATTTCAAAAGCTTTGGCCGCTGGGGCAGATTGCGTGATGATGGGCGGCATGTTTGCTGGTACTGAAGAAGCACCAGGTGAAGTTTTCTTGTACCAGGGTCGCTCATACAAGAGCTATCGTGGCATGGGTTCTGTAGGTGCCATGAAAGATGGTGCAGCAGATCGCTATTTCCAAGAAGATAACAGTGCCAACGTAGATAAGCTGGTTCCTGAAGGCATTGAGGGCCGTGTGCCATACAAGGGCAGTGTGTTGGCGATTGTTCATCAGCTGACTGGTGGTATTCGTTCCTCTATGGGTTATTGTGGTTGCAAGACGATCAATGAGTTGCATGAAAAAGCAGGATTCGTTGAGATTACTTCAGCCGGTATGCGTGAATCTCACGTTCATGACGTGCAGATCACCAAAGAAGCCCCCAACTACCATATCGACTAATTAGCCACTTAGGATTACTGTGCACGACAAGATTTTAATTTTGGACTTTGGGTCCCAAGTCACCCAATTGATTGCAAGACGGGTGCGTGACTCATGTGTTTATTCAGAAATCCATCCGTATGATGTAGATCCAAGCTTGATTGAAAAGCTTGTCAAAGAGCAGGGTTGTAAAGGCATTATTTTATCTGGAGGCCCAAACTCTGTGACTGAAGGTGATACACCTCGCGCCCCAGAAATCGTCTTCAATCTTGGCGTGCCCGTATTGGGTATTTGTTATGGCATGCAAACCATGGCTACTCAGTTAGGCGGCAAAGTTGCAACAGCAGAGTCCCTAGGTAAATCTCGCGAGTTTGGTTACGCTGAAGTGCGTGCTCGTGGCCACACCAAGTTATTAGAAAATATTCAAGACTTCACCACGCCAGAGGGTCATGGCATGTTGAAGGTCTGGATGAGTCATGGCGACTCAGTCACTGAACTTCCAAATGGTTTTAAATTGATGGCATCCACAGATTCATGTCCTATTGCGGGCATGGCTGATGAAGACCGCCGTTTTTACGCCGTTCAATTCCACCCAGAAGTGACCCACACAATTTTAGGTACAGCAATCATTGAGCGCTTTGTGCATCAGATTTGTGCCTGTGGTACTGATTGGGTGATGGGTGATTACATCGCTGAAGCTGTTGAGAGTATTCGTAAGCAAGTTGGAAGTGATGAAGTGATTCTAGGTTTATCGGGTGGTGTTGATTCAAGTGTTGCTGCAGCTTTGATTCATCGTGCCATTGGTCAGCAGTTAACCTGCGTGTTTGTTGATCATGGCTTGCTACGCTTGAACGAAGGCAAGATGGTCATGGAGATGTTTGCTAAGAACTTGGGCGTGAAGGTGATCCATGTGGATGCGACCGCTCAGTTCATGGGTGAATTAGCAGGTGTTTCTGATCCCGAAGCCAAGCGCAAGATCATCGGCAAAGAATTCGTGGAAGTTTTCCAGGTTGAGTCAGGCAAGATCAAGAATGCCAAATGGTTGGCTCAGGGCACCATTTATCCGGATGTAATTGAGTCTGCTGGTAAAGGTAAGAAGGGTGCTCATACCATCAAGAGTCACCACAACGTGGGTGGTTTACCTGAAGATATGAAGCTTCAATTACTAGAACCTTTGCGCGAGCTTTTCAAAGATGAGGTTCGTGCTTTGGGTGTTGCATTGGGGCTTCCTCCAGAGATGGTCTATCGTCATCCTTTCCCAGGTCCTGGTTTGGGTGTGCGTATTTTGGGTGAAGTTAAAAAAGATTTTGCTGATTTATTGCGTAGAGCCGATGCCATCTTTATCGAAGAACTTCGTTCAACCATCGATGAAACCAGTGGCAAATCTTGGTACGACTTGACCAGCCAAGCGTTTGCCGTGTTCTTGCCTGTTAAATCAGTGGGCGTGATGGGCGATGGTAGAACTTATGAGTATGTTGTGGCATTACGCGCCGTTCAAACTCAGGACTTTATGACCGCTCATTGGGCGCACCTACCGCACGACTTATTGGGACGTGTATCTAATCGAATCATCAATGAAGTTCGCGGCATCAATCGCGTGGTCTACGACATCAGCGGCAAACCACCTGCAACCATCGAGTGGGAATAAGAGGGAATCACTTCCCTGATTTTGGCATGAGGGTTCTCAGTCTCATTCCACCTATGACGCAATTAAATACGCCGTATCCTTCTACGGCGTACATCACTGGCTTTTTACGTTCCTACGGTATCGATGCAAGGCAGGATGATTTAGCACTGTCTTTGGTCCTCAGCTTCTTTTCTAAACAAGGTTTAGCAGAGGTTCATCAAGCAGCCTTGGCCATTCCTGAGGAAAATCGCAGTGCGACGATTAACTTTTTCTTAGATTACTTTGAAGATTATCAAAGCAGCATTGAGCCCACTATCAAATATTTGCAAGGTGGTGACAGCACATTAAGTCACCGCATCAATAGTCGCTCATTCTTACCAGAGGGCCCAAGATTCCAAGCTTTGGATTCTTATGACGATGATGGTTCTGGCGATTCTCTTTCTTGGGCATTTGGTGCCCTGGGCGCTGAAGATAGAGCAAGGCATTTGGCCACGCTTTATTTGAATGATTTATCGGATGTCTTGCGTGATGCTGTGGATGACCGATTTGAGTTTGTCCGTTACGCTGAATCATTGGCGGGTAGTCAGCCAAGTTTTGATCCATTAGCCAATGCTTTGCAAGCAAAGCCAACTCTGATGGATGAGCATTTGCGATCTTTGACCATTGAGCAAATTGAAAAGCACAAGCCTAACTTGATCTTACTTTCTGTACCATTCCCAGGATCTGTCTATGCAGCCTTGAGAATTGCTCAAGTGATCAAAGAAAAATACCCGTCGATCAAAATTGCCTTGGGCGGTGGCTACGTCAATACTGAATTGCGTGAATTAACTGAGGTAAGAGTCTTTGATTATGTTGATTTCATAACATTAGATTCTGGTGAGCGCCCTTTATTGGCTTTGATCGAGCACTTGAATGGCAAGCGTGGTATCAATCGTTTGGTTAGAACTTTTATCCGCAATGAGACAGGGCAGGTGCAATACATTCAGTGGGCTGAACCTGATGTGCCTTTTGAAGAGGTTGGCACAGCCACTTGGGATGGCTTGCCTTTAGGCTCTTATCTATCACTGCTAGACATGCTCAACCCCATGCACCGTTTGTGGAGTGATGGTCGTTGGAATAAGTTAACTGTGGCGCATGGATGCTATTGGAAAAAATGCAGCTTTTGTGATGTCAGTCTAGATTACATCTCCCGCTATGAAACTGCATCGGCATCATTACTGGTGGATCGTATTGAACAAATTGTGGCTGAAACAGGGCAAACAGGTTTTCATTTTGTAGATGAGGCAGCGCCACCAAAGATATTGAAAGCTTTGGCAGAAGAGTTAATCCGACGCAAGGTGGTAATTTCTTGGTGGGGCAACATTCGTTTTGAAAAAACCTTCACACCAGAGTTGGCTGAGTTATTAGCTGACAGTGGCTGTATTGCCATGTCCGGAGGCTTGGAAGTTGCATCTGATCGCTTATTGGATTTGATGGAAAAAGGCGTGACTGTTGAACAAGTGGCACGAGTGACCAAGAGCTTCTCTGATGTCGGCATCTTGGTTCATGCGTATCTGATGTATGGTTTTCCAACTCAAACCGTCCAAGAGACCGTTGATTCATTGGAGTATGTGCGTCAGTTATTTGACAATGGCTGCATACAGAGTGGCTTCTTTCATAGCTTCACCTGCACGGTGCAATCTCCCGTTGGCAAAAATCCCGAAGCCTATGGCATTGAATTAATTCCACTACCGGAGATCACTTTTGCCAAAAACGATATTGGCTTTATTGACCCCACCGGCACCGACCATGACGCTTTGGGGCAGGGCTTAAAGAAGGCCATTTATAACTACATGCATGGGGTTGGCTTTGAAGCTGACATCAGAAGCTGGTTTGAGTTGCAAGAGCCTGTACCCAAAAGCACTGTCTCAAGCCAATTTATTGCCAAAGCTTTACAACTGTGACCCGCAGATATTCTTTACAATAAGCAATATTGCAAAACCTTTAGGATTGAATGACTTACAGTGTTAAAGAGATCTTTTTGACGCTTCAGGGCGAGGGTGCTCACGCTGGTCGTGCGGCAGTTTTTTGCCGTTTTAGCGGATGTAATCTCTGGTCTGGTCGTGAAGAGGATCGCGCTACTGCGATTTGCCAATTTTGCGATACTGATTTCGTTGGCACTGATGGTGAGGGCGGTGGCAAGTTTGAATCTCCAGAACTCTTAGCCATTGCCATTGATCAAATGTGGGGTTTGGGTGACCCGCATCATAAGTATGTTGTCTTCACAGGTGGCGAGCCATTGCTGCAACTGGATGATGTTTTGATCAAAGTGCTTCATGCGCATGGTTTTAAGATCGCCATCGAAACCAATGGCACGATCCGAGTGCCGGCCGGAATTGATTGGATTTGTGTGAGCCCCAAACATGGCTCAGATCTGGTTCAGATGCAAGGCGATGAACTTAAATTGGTCATTCCTCAAGCCGGACATGCAGGGCAGTTGCCTCAATTATTGGCTCGTTTTGAAAAGATGTCGTTCAAGCATCATTTTTTACAGGCTTTGGATGGTCCAAATAAAGAAGCCAATACGGAATTAGCCATTAAAATCTGTCAGTCACGCCCTCTATGGCGTCTAAGCACTCAAACACATAAGTTATTAGGTATTCGCTAAGCCAGCGCGATCATGAATAAGAAAATTGAAATCACCCGCAAACTAGAATTCGATGCTGGTCATCGCATCCCTCACCATGATGGCCATTGCCGTCATATCCATGGTCATCGTTATGTGATTGAAGTCACTTTGATGGGTACTGTGTTGAATCATCAAGGTCATGGCGACGATGGCATGGTTCTAGACTTTGGGGATATCAAGAAAATCACCAATGAGGCGATTGTTGAGCAGTGGGATCATGCCTTTTTAGTCGCCAAAGAAGATGTGGCACTGGTTAATTTCTTGGCCACCATCCCTGGTCATAAAACCGTCGTTTTGAACTCCATTCCAACAGTTGAAAATTTGGCTCAAGAAGCATTTGCCACTCTAGAGCCAATTTTTAAAGATAGATTTGGCGGTCGCTTGAATCTCAGTCGTTTGCGCTTATACGAAACACCTAACTGCTGGGCTGATGTTCATGCCTAATGAGCGAGACGCAGAGTTCATGAAGATGGCTCTGATACAAGCTCATCTTGCCCGTGATGCTGGCGAAGTTCCAGTGGGCGCTGTTCTTGTGACAAACCAGCAAGTCATTGCATCCGGCCATAATCAGCCCATCGGTCATCATGATCCCAGTGCCCACGCTGAGATTGTGACCCTCAAGGCTGCTGGTGCAACTTTAAATAATTACAGATTGCCTGAGACAACTCTTTACGTTACCTTAGAGCCCTGCATGATGTGTTGTGGTGCCATCATGCATGCCAGGGTGTCACGTTTGGTATATGGAGCATCTGATGCCAAGACAGGATGCGTACACAGTGTGATGAAGCTCTTTGACAACACCCAGCTAAACCACCATACAATGGTTGAAGGTGGTGTATTGGCAGACGAATGCGCCCAAGTATTGAAAGACTTTTTTAAAGAACGTAGACTTAAAGATTGATTAAAAAAGACTTAAATAAGTAAAAAATTTAATAAGAAAATTTAGATAAATAAAAAATACGTTTTATGAAACTGCATCTCATCGCTCCTTCAGGCTCACTGCCAGACCCTCAGGTCTTGGCAAAGGGTGAGTCTTGGTTTAAAAAGCAGGGCATTGAGGTTAAAAATCTTGCTTGTGGCAAAAGACAATTTCAACGATTTGCAGGTACAGATCAAGAGCGCTTGGATGAAATCAATCAGTTAGCCAACCTCTCACCTGATCATGTAGCGATGTCTTTGCGTGGTGGTTATGGGTTAAGTCGCTTGCTTGATCGAATCGATTGGCAGGGGATTGCCAAGCAAGTCAAACAAGGTTTGAAAATTGTTGGTCACAGCGACTTCACAGCTTTTAATTTAGGCTTGTTTGCCAAAACAGGTGTCCCTAGTTTTGCTGGTCCGATGTTCAGCTATGACTTCTGCGGTGATGTATCTGATTTAACTTGGAAGCACTTTCAAGAAGCGATGACACAGCCTTCCATTGAAGTTGAAGTGGTCAGCCTTCAAGTCATGTCTTCACCGATCGGCATCACGGCAGACGATAAAGCTGTTCTTTGGGGTGGCAATCTCACAATGTTGACATCACTCTTGGGCACAGGGTTCTTTCCTTCCAAAGATCAAGTGAAGGGCGGAATTCTGTTCATCGAAGATGTGAATGAGCATCCTTACAGAATTGAGCGCATGCTGCATCAACTGATTGACGCTGGTTATTTAGGGCAACAAAGAGCTGTGTTAATCGGTGATGTTTCATCCTATCGTTTGAATGATGTTGATCGCGGTTATGACCTCAATGCAGCCCTTGACTCAATAAGAAACAGATTGGGTCCGCAAACTCCGATACTGACTGGTCTGGCATTTGGACATTCTCCAGATAAGCTCACTCTGCCAGTGGGTCGCTATGCCAGCCTCTCGGCGTCTTCAGATGCCTTTATTTTGAAGGCAAATTGCGCCTGATCAGCGCTTGCAATAGATTCTCGGCTTTACTCCGATGGATTGGTTAAAATAGATGACTTTGGTCCTCTCACACTTTTACAGGCTAATAACGTGCTTTCAGCAGCAAATATCACCATGCAGTTCGGGGCAAAGCCCTTATTTGAAAACATTTCAGTCAAATTTGGTGGCGGCAATCGCTATGGTTTGATCGGCGCGAATGGCTGTGGCAAGTCTACGTTCATGAAGATTCTTGGTTCAGATCTTGAGCCTTCAGCCGGTAATGTTTCATTAGAGCCAAACATTCGTTTGGGTAAATTACGTCAGGATCAATTTGCCTATGAAGATAAGCGTGTGTTGGATGTGGTGATGATGGGTCATGAA
>JBFZCN010000117.1:0-3733 GCA_041307985.1 Burkholderiales bacterium | reverse complement strand
ATTTTAGGAAGCGCTGCACTCATTGCAACAGCTGTTTACGTAGCAATTCACTGATACCTAATTCATTAAGAATTCGAGCGCTCTAGAAGATCTTCCCAGCGAGACATCAGCACACTGAGCTTGTCTTCAATGATTTTTAAATTTTCTTGCAAAGTAATCACATCGGCTGATCTGTTTTTATAAATCTCTGGATCACCCAAGCTCTCACTGATACTCGCCTGCTCTTTTTCAAGATCATCAATTTGCAAAGGAATGGCTTCAAGTTCTGCGCGTTCTTTGCTATTTAACTTTTGCACAGTTGATTTTTTAGACTGTGGCACTTCTATATTTGATGTTGCTTTGATAGGCTCCGCTAAAGAAGACTTTGGCTTAACGGGTTCAGGGCTTGCTGTTTGATTACTGCGATATTCTTCTGAGCGCTTTTTCTGAATCTTCCAATCCTCATAACCCCCTTCGTATTCACGCCAAAAGCCATCACCTTCATAAGCAATGATTGAAGTGACAACGTTGTCCAGAAAAGCCCTGTCGTGACTGACCAAGAAAACGGTGCCTTTGTAATCTTGCAGCAGTTGCTCTAATAGTTCCAGGGTATCTATATCTAAATCGTTGGTCGGCTCATCAAGGACCAGAACGTTGGCTGGTCTGGCGAATAATCTGGCCAGCAAGAGTCGATTGCGCTCACCGCCCGATAAGGTACTCACAGGTGAATTCGCTCTCTCTGGAGAGAATAAGAAATCATTCAAATAACTTTTAACGTGCTTGCGCGCGCCATTGATTTCAATCCACTCACTGCCAGGACTGATGTAGTCCTCGAGTGTTGCATTCAGATCAAGGCCTTCGCGCATTTGATCAAAATAAGCCACATCAATTTGAGAGCCCATCGTGGCCGTACCACTGTCGGGCTGAATTGTTCCAAGAATCAACTTAAGCAAGGTTGTCTTGCCTGCTCCGTTAGGGCCCAACAAACCAACCTTATCACCACGCAAGATGGTGGCGGTGAAATCTTTGACAATGGGTCGGTCATAAGATTTGCTGACATTTTCTAAATCAGCCACGATTTTTCCGCTGCGGTTACCTGTTGCATCTGATAACTTGATCTGACCCATTGCATCTCTTCGTGCGGCCCTTATTTCTCTGAGTTTTTCAAGACGCGCAATGCGCCCAACACTTCGGGTTCTGCGAGCTTCAACCCCTTTGCGGATCCAAACCTCTTCTTGGGCTAACAATTTGTCAGCGCGGGCATTCGCCAATGCCTCGGAAGCTATTTCTTGCTCTTTCAAATTTTCATAAGCCGTGAAATTACCTGGGTAGCCTCTCAAGACACCGCGATCAAGTTCAACGATTTGAGTGCTCACAGCATCTAAAAAGGCACGGTCATGAGTGATCAGGACCACTGAACCTTTGAATGCTTTTAATAATTCTTCTAACCAAGTGATGGAATCTAGATCCAAGTGGTTGGTGGGCTCATCTAAAAAGAGAACATCCGGCACTGCCACCAATGCTTGGGCCAAAGCCACCCTCTTGCGATTACCACCTGAAAGAGAACCGATTGCAACTTCTGGATCCAAATGCAAACGGTCCAAAGTTTCATGAACGCGTTGCTCCCAGTTCCATCCGCTCATCGACTCTAATTGAGATTGAATGTCATCCAAACGATGATGAGAGTCATCATTCCACTCAGCCACGCTGAGCTCTTCATACTCCTCTCTGAGCGCCTTGACTTCTGCCACCCCTTGAGAAACTGCATGAAAAACTGTCTCAACTGGATCAAAGATCGGCTCTTGGGCAACATAGGCCATTCTCAAGCCCTGTTGGTATTGCAAATTACCGTCATCAAGCTTTTCTAAACCAGCTAAAATCTTGAGTAATGAGGATTTGCCGGTGCCGTTTCGACCAATTAAGCCAATCCGCTCACTGGATTCAAGTGAGAATTGGGTATTAGCCAGCAAGTCCACGTGGCCAAAAGCCAGTTTTGCATCATTTAAAACAATTAAAGCCATAATCACATTATCGCGGTTAAATTTAAAAAGAGACCAATCATATGCATGGAGTAGATTTCATCAAGGACCTGGCAGTCATCATGCTGACTGCCGGCGTGGTCACGGTGATCTTCCATTACCTAAAACAACCGGTTGTTTTGGGTTACATCATTGCGGGCCTCATTATCGGGCCATATACGACTGCTTTTCCATTTATTTCTGATGAGAAGACCATTAAAACTCTGGGGGAGCTTGGCGTTGTCTTCTTGATGTTTGGCTTAGGCCTTGAATTTAGCTTGAGAAAACTGGCCAAGGTTGGCGCTACTGCATTTGTGGCAGCCATTGCCCAAATTGTGCTGCTCATTTGGGCTGGCTATGAAATTGGGCGCTTCTTTAATTGGTCATCCATGGATTCGATTTTCTTGGGCGCGATGATGGCGATTTCCTCAACCACCATCACCGTCAAAGCCCTAGAGGAACTGGGCTTAAAGAAAGAAAAGTTCGCTCACCTCATTTATGGCATTTTGATTGTTGAAGATATTGCAGCCATCAGTTTGATTGTGATGCTCACCGGTATCGCCACCACTGGTCAGTTAGCGGCGGTTGATGCAGCCATGACCATTGGTGAATTGATTTTGTTCATGACGGTTTCTTTGGCGGTTGGAATCTTGTTGATTCCTCGCCTACTCAATGTCGTTGCAAAGTTTCATCGCAAAGAAATGCTTTTGGTCACAGTATTAGGCCTTTGCTTTGGCTTTTGCTTATTGGTTATCAAGATGGAGTACAGCGTTGCTTTGGGCGCGTTCTTAATCGGCGCCATCATGGCTGAGTCTCGTCATATTCATTCGATTGAAAAGTTGATTGAACCTGTCAAAGACATGTTCATCGCCATTTTCTTTGTGACCATTGGTCTTCTGTTAGATCCTGGTGTTATTTGGAAATACGCCACCCCAATTGCACTCATCAGCTTTGCCGTGATAGCCATCAAAGTTACCTCATGCAGCATGGGAACATTCATCACCGGTCACGATGGCAGAACATCCATGCGCGTTGGTATGGGTAAAGCGCAAATTGGAGAGTTCTCATTCATCATTGCATCGCTAGGTTTAACACTCAATGTGACCAGCGACTTCTTGTACCCTATTGTGGTCGCGGTTTCTGTCATCACCACGCTTTTCACGCCCTACTTGATCAAAGGGTCCGACCCAATGAGCGACTGGATGGGTAACCGCATTCCAAATCCAATTAAAAATGTGTTCGTGCAATATTCAGAATGGCTGGGGCAGATTCGTTCAGATGATCAAATGCGTTCAGACATCAGACCGTTCGTCAGAAGAATCACATTCCACGTTTTTGTGAATGCTTGCGTGGTCATCGCTTTATTTTTATCAGCCACCAAAGTGTTCACCTTCATCAATGGCTTCGTCGATACGGGTCATCTGACTTGGTTCACTGAAATTTATCAACAAGCCTTCATGTGGGCCACCAGCTTATTGCTATCAGCGCCATTTTTGTTTGCCATTTACAAAAAATTGGAAGCGCTGGGCATGTTATTGGCCGATGCAAGACTTCACTCTAAAAACCATTCATCTGAAGATACCGTTGCCACACAAATGCTATTCACTCAATTGATGCCTGTTTTAGCGATTGTTTCTTTGATGGTTTTGGTATCAGCTTTGAGCTCAAGCATTCTGCCTCCAGTGGGCATGCTTTTCATCTTGGTCGTACTGATGGGCACAGTTATTTATCTACTG
>JBFZCN010000116.1:0-2556 GCA_041307985.1 Burkholderiales bacterium | reverse complement strand
GACCACCACGAGCTGCCATCATCAATGCAGTGGTTCTATTTGGGCTTTCTGGGTCTACATAAGCGTTCTTATCAAGTAAATAAGCCGCGATCTTAAGGTGTCCATTGGTTGCGGCGTAATGCAGAGCTGACCAGCCAGGCTTATTGATCTCAACTTGGCGTTTATCGACCAAATAGCGAACCAATTCCTCTGATCCCGTAAAAGCAGCAAGCATCACAGGTGTTTCACCAGCTAAATTAGGTCTTTCTGGGTCAGTTGAAGGCGTATCGATCAGTAATTTGGCAACATCTAGACATTTTTCAGTGATGGCAATGGTCAATGCTGAATTGCCTTTGTCATCCATGGCATTGGGGCTCATGCCAGCGGCCAAGGCTTTTTTAACCGCTTTAGCGTCATTGAACTTCACATCACGTAAAAAACTGTCTACTTGATATTGCTGTTTCTGAGGTAATACAGAGCCAGGTGTTTGGGCATTAGTCAATGAACTGTCTAATAAAATAAACGATAAAAAACAGCATGTTGCAATAACTTTATACATTCAGGTTTAACTTTAAGTTGGGTATTATTTTAAAAATAAAGATGATTAAATAGGGGCTTTAAAGAGTGTTTTGAAGTTATGTGTTGTCACTTTAGCAAGCTCTTCAACGCTGACGTCCTTCAAACCTGCGATAAATTCACCCACATGAGATACCCAAGCAGGCTCATTGGTTTTACCTCTGTGCGGCATGGGTGCCAAATAAGGTGAGTCTGTTTCGATCAACATTTTCTCTAAGGGAACTTTTTTACATGTTTCTTGGAGATCTTTGGCACTTTTAAACGTCACAATGCCTGAAAACGAGATGTAAAACCCAAGCTCCATGGCTGCCTGTGCAACCTCCCAGCTTTCAGTAAAACAATGCATCACCCCACCTACTTTGCTGGCACCCTCTTCTTTCAGAATCTTGATGGTGTCTTCAGAGGCGGAGCGCGTATGAATGATCAAAGGTTTGTTGACCTTCAAAGCAGCTCGTATATGGGTGCGAAAGCGCTCTCTTTGCCATTCCATCTCTTCATAGGTTTTATCGCCCATGCGATAGTAATCAAGGCCGGTTTCACCAATGGCCAAGATCTTGGGATGTTGAGCCAATTCAACCAATTGCTCAACAGTGGGCTCTGGAGTGTCTTCGTAATCAGGATGGGTGCCAACCGTGGCAAACAAATGATCGTGGGCTTCAGCCAAAGCCAAGACATTTGGAAAGTCAGGCATGTCTACTGAGATGCACAAAGCATTTTGTACTTTGGCTTCCTTCATGCGAGCCAAAATATTCGGCAAGTCTTCCGTGAATTCTGGGAAGTCTAGATGGCAATGAGAATCAACGAACATAGATTGAGGGCTTCCAATTAATCTTTAAATATTTCTTGATAACGTATCAAGAGTGCTTCTATTTGAACCCGATTCGCTAAAGCGTGCAGTTCATGGCGTCTGGCGTTCAAGAGGACCTTCCAGTAATCAGACAGCTTATGACTTCTAGCGCTTTTAGAACATTGTTCTAGTGATGAACGTCTAGAGGGGTAATAACGTATCTGCCCCGCATTTTGTTGACTCATCAAATCAGCCGTCCAACGCTCCAAGGTCACCAAGAGCTCAGACATTGGCGCCTTGTGGATTGCTTCGGCCGTTAGTAGCCAATTGATTTGAGAGCCCTCACCCAAGGCTTTGAGCAATGGTTCAGCAATATCTTGAGCTGACTCCCCTACTCCAGATGAACCCAATAAGCGATCTCTAGCATCCATTACGGCGCCGCCAGCCTCACTCAATACTTTTCCAATCTCCGGCCCACTGGCCTTAACCCCAGCAGCTGCAACTTCTGAAGTCAGCCAAGCCAAAGACACTTCGGTTGCCGGTCTACCCAAAGCAAGTAGTCGGCAACGAGAGCGAATCGTTGGCATGATGCGGTCCAATCGATCGCTGACCAAGATAAACAAGGTACTCTCAGGCGGCTCTTCGAGGGTCTTTAATAGAGTATTGGCTGAAACGGAGTTCAATGTTTCAACGGGGTTGATCAAGACCACCCTTTGGATACCCCTATGCGGTGAGGTTGTGATGCCGTCCAAAGCATCTCTGATTTGTTCCACTTTGATCACGGCGCTGAGTTTTTTATCTGCTTTTTCAGGATCGTCTTCAACCTTTTTCCTGCCTTTTTTGGGCTTTTCATCAAGACCATCATCCCCTACCATCTCTTCATGGGGCAATAAGTGAGCTTGACTCTCTGGAACAATCCCCAAAAAGTCAGGGTGATTGCCTGTATCAAACCAATGACAAGCTTCACATTTACAACAAGGTTTCGCGGCTTGGTCAGTTTGCGTGGTTTCGCAGATCAAGGCTTTGGCCAAATGAAGGGCAAAGTCCATCTTGCCAATCCCGGTTTGTCCATGCAAAAGGATGGCATGCGGCATATTGGTCAGATTCAACTCAGACCATGCTTGCTCGAACCAAGGATGAAGTGATTGCTTCATAGGTAATGTTTATATGGGGCGTTATAGTTAAAATTAATGATAAATATATCTATATTAATC
>JBFZCN010000115.1:0-6527 GCA_041307985.1 Burkholderiales bacterium | reverse complement strand
AACAGCAGATGTAAAAAAGGGGCCCAAAGGCCCCTTTTTTATTACTCTTACTCTGTTCAATCTTATTTCATTGAACCATTTTCTATTAAATCTTTTTAATCTTCTTTTCTCAAGTGTGGGAAAAGAATCACGTCTCTGATGTTTGGTGAGTCAGTGATCAACATCATCAAACGATCAATACCAATGCCACAGCCGCCGGTTGGAGGCATGCCGTACTCTAAGGCGCGGATGAAGTCTGCGTCAAAGTACATGGCTTCTTCGTCACCAGCTTCTTTTTGGGCAACTTGAGCCTGAAAGCGAGCGGCTTGATCTTCTGCATCATTTAACTCAGAGAAGCCATTGGCAATCTCACGGCCTGTGATGAATAACTCAAAACGCTCTGTGATGCCCGGTCTGGTGTCTGACTCTCTGGCGAGAGGACTGACTTCAATAGGGTAGTCAATGATGTACGTTGGTTCCCACAGATGTTCTTCAGCAGTTGCCTCAAACAAAGCCAATTGAAGTGCTCCAAGACCGGCATTTTTGAGGGTTGGCCCGTTGATATCTTCACCAGACTTTTTAAGTTCTTGACGGACAAACTCTTTATCTTCCAATTGAGCCGTGGTGTACTGTTTTTTCGATAAGGGAGCGTACTTAAGAATCGCTTCAGCAATCGTTAAACGTTGGAACGGCTTTGATAAATCCAAGGGTTTGCCCTGATAAGTCAGATTGGCAGTGCCCTGAGCATCAATCGCCGCTGCTCTGATGAGCTCTTCGGTGAAAGTCATGAGCCACTTATAGTCTGTGTAGGCTGCATAGAACTCCATCATGGTGAATTCTGGGTTGTGTCTTGGGCTCACACCTTCATTACGGAAATTTCTGTTAACTTCAAAAACGCGCTCGAAACCACCAACCACCAAACGCTTCAAATAAAGCTCTGGAGCGATGCGCAGATACATTTCCATGTCTAAGGCATTGTGATGGGTGATAAATGGTTTTGCAGCCGCGCCACCCGGGATTGGGTGAAGCATCGGCGTTTCAACTTCCATGAATCCTGCATCATGCATGTGATGACGTATTGAAGACATCGCTTTGCTGCGAGCCAAGAAGGTTTGACGTGTTTCTGGAGAAACTATCAAATCAACATAGCGTTGACGGTATTTCATTTCCTGATCTGAAAGACCGTGGAATTTATCAGGAAGAGGGCGCAATGATTTGGATAAAAGACGCAAATCTTTTACCAGGATCGATAGTTCACCTTTATTGGTCTTAAACATCACACCTTCGGCGGCAATGAAGTCACCCATGTCCCAATGTTTAAAAGCATTGTGAGTATCGGCACCTGCATCAGCATCATTGATGTAAAACTGAATTTGACCCGTGCGATCTTGAACGGTCGCAAAGCTGGCTTTACCCATCACACGCTTGAGCATCATTCGACCAGCTACTTTGACTGTGATATTTTTCTCAGCCAGATGCTCTTTGCTGATTTCACCATAGTGCTCATGCAGGTCAGCGGCATGATGTGTGGGTACAAAATCATTGGGGAATGCCACACCATTTTTGCGCAATTGAGCTAATTTTTCGCGACGTTCTGCAATGATGTGATTTTCATCGACGATGGGCGTTTGTTCTTCTTGACTCATGATGTTTTCGCTAACAATTAAATGGTGATAATGATTAAGTGATATTTATTAAATAACAATGTTTATTAAACACCTTGTTTTAAGCTGGCTTCAATGAATGGATCTAAGTCGCCGTCTAAAACTTTTTGCGTGTTGGATATTTCTACGTTGGTTCGAAGATCTTTGATGCGACTTTGATCCAGAACATACGATCTGATCTGGTGGCCCCAGCCCACATCACTCTTGGTAGCCTCTAGCTTATCTTGTTCTGCCTGGCGTTTACGTAACTCATGTTCGTAAAGGCGAGACTTCAACATGGACATGGCTTCAGCACGGTTTTTATGTTGACTTCGATCATTTTGACATTGCACCACAATACCGGTTGGTACGTGAGTCAAGCGAACCGCTGAGTCTGTTTTGTTGATGTGCTGTCCACCAGCGCCAGAAGCACGGTAGGTGTCAGTACGAATATCCGCTGGATTGATATCAATCTCAATTGAGTCATCAACCTCTGGGTAAACAAACACGCTCGTGAATGAGGTATGACGTCCATTGGCAGAGTCAAAGGGTGATTTGCGCACCAAGCGATGCACACCAGTCTCTGTTCTTAAGTGGCCGTAAGCATACTCACCATCAATTTTGATTGTGGCGCTTTTAATGCCGGCCACATCGCCGTCAGAGACTTCCAATACTTCAGCTTTAAAGCCTTTGCGCTCACAGTAACGAAGGTATTGGCGCAACAACATGCTGGCCCAGTCGCAAGCCTCAGTTCCACCGGCGCCTGATTGAATATCAATGAAGCATGAACTAGGATCCATGGGATTGCTGAACATGCGTCGGAACTCAAGCCCCTCGACTTGTTGGCGCATGCCATCCGTGTCTGATTCAATGGATAGAATTGTGTCAAAGTCACCTTCCTCTTTGGCCATTTCAAATAATTCCTGGCTTGAGGTGATGTTATCCGTCAGAAAATTAAGAGTGCCTACGACACCATCTAAAAGCTTTTTTTCTTTACCCAGGGCTTGGGCTTGCTTAGGATCATCCCAAATTTTGGGATCTTCAAGGGTTTGATTAACTTCGACTAAACGTTCTGCTTTGTTATCGACGTCAAAGATACCTCCGAAGCTCAATCGTACGAGTACGCAGGTCTTCGAGAGTGTTGCTGATGAGATTTAATTGTTCGGCTTCCATGGTCGGCAATTATAAAGGGTCGTCGAGAGCTTCTATGTGTAATTGAGCTCTAGCAACCCCCTGATAATGGTCCGTAACGACTCGATAAGCCAATCTAGCAGGGTTTGGCAGGGTCGCATTTCTAGAAAACCAAATACCGTTGAATGATTTTGGATGGCTTGAACCATTGGCATTAATGGCTTTTAACTGAACTCGCAGGTGTTTTTCCTGAATCAGGGTTTGAGTTAACACTTCAAACTCACCCACAAAAACTGGGGCAGGGAATCCTTGACCCCAAACTTCATTGGCAAGAATGGTGCCAAGCTCTGGGTCAATGAATTCTGGATCGAGTTTGCCATCGTGAGCCAGTTGTCGTTGGAGCACTTCGGGGGTCATCAAGCTTTGAGCGACTTCTTCAAAGCAAGCTTTGAATTCCTCAAAAGAGTCTTTCTGAATGGTTAAGCCAGCGGCCATGGCATGACCACCAAACTTCAAAATAAGATCCGGATGCTTTTTAGAGACCAAATCCAAAGCATCTCTCAAATGAAAACCTTGTATGGATCTACCAGACCCTTTGAGAACTGACTGTCCAGATTCTTCACCTGGGGCAAAAATTAAGGTGGGGCGGTGGAATTTTTCTTTTAATCTTGATGCAACGATGCCAATCACGCCTTGATGCCATGATTCATGGACCATGCACAAAGTGGCTTGGTCACCAACCTGAATATCTACCAAGCTTGCCAAAGCAGTTTCTTGCATCCCCGCTTCGATGGTTCGGCGCTCACGATTCATGCGATCAAGTTCGTGAGCCAAGCGCAATGCATCCTCATGAGATTCTGAAAGCAAACATTGGATACCCAATGACATGTCGGCCAATCTGCCGGCAGCATTCAGACGAGGACCCAAGGTGAATCCAAGATCAAATGAGCTCGCACGATTGGGATCTTTTCCGGCAGCGATATAAAGTGCTCGAATACCTGCTTGCATTTGCCCACTTTTAATTCTCTTGATGCCGTTGGCAACCAAAATACGATTATTTCTATCCAGAGAGGCAACATCCGCAACAGTGCCAAGCGCCACTAAATCTAAGAGGTTTTCTAAACGTGGTTGCGTCTCTGCAGAGAAGGCGCCTCGAACACGAAACTCAGCGCGAAGCGCAATCAACAAATAAAACATCACACCAACACCAGCCAGCGCTTTACTTGGGAAATTGCAATCAACTTGATTGGGATTAACAATCCAAGCAGCCCTTGGTAATTGATCGGCAGGTAAGTGATGATCTGTGACCAGTACTTCAATGCCCAATTGATGAGCTCTTTCAACTCCGGCAACGCTGGCAATGCCATTGTCGACTGTGATCAAGATATCTGGTTTTTTAGGAAGCTCAGCGACCAAATCCACCACTTCTGGGGTTAGGCCATACCCTAAAGTGAAGCGATTGGGGACAAAGTAATCAATATTGATGTCCCAGGGTGCACCCAAAGCCCTTAAACCTTTGAGGCCAACAGCGCAAGCGGTTGCCCCATCACAATCATAGTCAGCAACGATCAGTAATTTTTTACCTGCTTCAATTGAATCAGCCAAGTATTTCGCCGCTGACTCACAATTTTTAAGTTGTGCAGGAGGAATCAGGTTTTTGAGTTCGAGTAAAAGTTCTTCTGGTTTTTCAACACCGCGAGCAGCAAATAATTTTGCCAATACTGGGTGAGTACCACTTTGCTCAAGCCAAGCAGCACTTCTTTCTGAATAATTGCGCTCTTTGAATTGAATGGTCATGAGCGAAGCATATCCTGAAGTGAGGCAACGACTGGCTTTTTCCAAAAGGCAAAACCTTTTTTCGGTAGATTCTCAACGGTGATTGTTCGTGATCTTTCTTGACCCTCTGGGAAGTCAATCAATTCAACTGCTTTGATTCGATGATTGATCAAGGCTTCATTGGCTATTTGCCAAATACTGTGCAACTCCGGATCAGTGGCTGATAGTAATGAGATCGTGTCAGCCAAACTCAATTCACTCAGTGAAGGGGTGTGAGGCTTCTTCAGATGAGAGGCCAGCAAGTTCAAGCATCCATCAGAGCTGTGCCACTGCATGGCCTCTAAGAGCCTTTCATTCGGTTTGATGTCAGTCAACTTGCCAATGCCACTGATCCATACAGAGTTGATACTGAGCATGCCTTCGGCCTGTCTTGCTTCATTGACTGGATGGTTGAACCAAATCATCTGAATCTCGTTTTGCCATTTGCGCCATTGACGAGCCACACCTTCTTGACTTGTATCGGATGGCATCCAATGATCAATGTTACGACCCTCTGCTTGAACAGTGCTGACAGTTGATAAGGTTTGAAGTGCTGAAGATTCGATGAACCATTTATGAGGCATGCTTCGATGAGTGACGTCACTCATTTCAGCAAAAATATCCTTCACTGAATCAAAAAGAGCATCAGACTCTGATGATTGGATATCTAATATTTGAGTACTCGTTAAAACCAAGTGGTCTCTGGCTGCATGAATATGAATTGGTTCAATGCGAGCAATGCATGTATCTGGTTGAACAGTGACGCCATGCGATTGGAGTTCCAGAGGAGCACTGGCATTCTGACTACCCAGTAAAAACTTTTCATAGGGCAAGCCACGATCAAAAGATTCTTGATCTTTACTGTCGGTAATAACGAGGGTGTATTTCATAACCTTGATTTTAGGTGGCATTTAGACCTTCTGTCCAAGAGCAAGCTAAACTCTTTCATATGAATATTTGGCCGATTGAACTCGAAATTGCATGGCGCTATACCAACGCCAGGAGAAAAGGTGGAAAAAACAAGGAAACAGGCTCCAAAGACGGGTTTTTGTCATTTATATCGTCTGTATCAATGTTGGGTATTGCCTTAGGAGTAGCGGCTCTGATTGTGGTTCTATCGGTCATGAACGGCTTCCAAAAGGAAGTTCGTGATCGGATGCTATCTGTTTTATCTCATGTGGAGATCCATGCTCCGACAGGTTTGGGTGAGTGGCAGCCAATATTGGCTAAAGTTCAAGAAAATAAGCGTGTGACTGGGGCTGCACCGATGATCATGTCTCAGGCATTGATCAGCCGAAGTGATGTGATGCGTGGGGTGGCACTTCGAGGCATTGACCCAGAATTAGAGGGCAAGGTATCTGATATTCCAAAACACTTTATTCAAGGGCAAGTCAGCAGTCTTAAGTCGGGTGAGTTTGGTTTGGCCTTGGGAGCAGAATTAGCTGGAATCTTGGGCGTGCAATTAGGTGACCGCATCACCATCATGGTTCCTGAGGGGGATATCAATCCCTCTGGCATGACACCACGGATGAGAGCCTTTAAATTGATTGGCATCATCGACAGCGGTCATTATGAATTTGATAGCACTCTGGCGGTGGTTCATTGGAAAGATGCGGCGGCATTGTTGCGATTAGATGGCCCATCGGGTTTGCGTCTGAAATTAGATGATATGCAGCAAGCCGCAAAAGTGGCCGATCAACTTTCGATGCAGCTGCCTGGTTTGTGGGTCAAAGATTGGACTAGACAAAATAAAAATTGGTTTGCAGCCGTGCAGACTGAAAAACGCATGATGTTCATCATCCTTACTTTGATCATTGCAGTGGCCGCATTTAACTTGGTTTCTACGCTGGTGATGACTGTGACTGATAAGCGAGGAGACATCGCCATTCTGCGCACCATGGGGGCCAGCGCTGGAATGATTCAAAGAATTTTCTTTGCCCAGGGCTTCATGATTGGAAC
>JBFZCN010000114.1:0-5785 GCA_041307985.1 Burkholderiales bacterium | reverse complement strand
CTCAAGAAGAGTTCTTTTATGCGTTTGAGGCCCTAACGGCCAACAAGTCGCAAGTTATCATGACCAGCGACACCTATCCAAAAGAAATTTCCGGCATTGACGAGCGACTGATCTCGCGTTTTGACTCTGGCTTAACTGTGGCCATTGAGCCGCCCGAGCTTGAGATGCGAGTTGCTATTTTGATGAAAAAAGCCCTAGCAGAAGGCCTCCCGCTTACCGAAGATGTTGCTTTTTTTGTTGCCAAACATCTTCGCTCTAACGTTCGGGAGCTCGAGGGGGCACTAAGAAAAATTTTGGCTTATGTTCGTTTCCACGGCAAAGAAATCACAATTGAGGTTGCCAGAGAGGCCCTCAAAGACCTTCTTTCTGTGCAAAACCGACAAATTTCTGTTGAGAACATTCAAAAAACAGTCGCTGATTTTTATAACATCAAAGTGGCTGACATGTACTCGAAGAAACGACCTGCTAATATTGCTAGGCCAAGACAAATTGCCATGTATATTGCCAAGGAGTTGACTCAAAAAAGCCTTCCTGAAATTGGCGAATTGTTTGGTGGTCGGGATCACACAACAGTGCTTCATGCGGTTAGAAAAATTACCGAGGAAAGATCACGGGACAACCAACTTAACCATGAGTTACATGTGTTAGAACAGTCTCTAAAAAATTGATTTTTGCTTGTGGAAAAGCTTGTGGATAATTGCTGTATAAGTATGGGTATAAGCATGTGAATGGATTGTTGATGAATTGTGGATAAAGTCATCAAACAGAACAAAAGAAGAGGGTTATTAAATCTTATTCAAAGTTTATACAAAACATATCCACAGGTATTTATTGAAGGTAAAATACTGATTAATAAATGAATTTTTAGTTATCCACAGAATTTTGTTGCTCTATTAACTACTACTATAGATATATATACATATAAATAAATACAGGAATAAGAACCATGGAACTGGTCAGTACAACAAGAGATAAATTACTAAAACCACTTCAACTCGTGAGTGGTATTGTTGAGCGTCGTCACACACTACCGATCTTGGCTAATTTGTTGTTCAAGAAAAATGGACCTTCTGTCTCTTTGATTTCAACGGACATTGAAATTCAAATCACAACGCACGCTGATTTTGGTGTTGGTGCAGAGAATGTCAGCACAACTGTTGGCGCTAGAAAATTAGTAGACATTTTGCGCGCATTACCAGAGGGTGCAATGACCCTGTCTTTGAAAGATAGCAAGATGGTCGTTCAAGGTGGAAAGAGCCGTTTCACACTTCAAACATTGGCCGCCAATGAATTCCCGATCATGTCTGAATCAACCGATGTTTCTGCAAGTTGGGAAATGTCTCAAAAATCATTAAAGCAATTGATCAGCCAGGTGCACTTTGCAATGGCGCAACAAGACATTCGATATTATTTGAATGGCATGTTGTTTGTGTTAGAAGGTCAAAGGATTATTGCAGTAGCAACTGATGGCCATCGCTTAGCCTACAGTCACTTTGATCTTGATAAGGCACCCTCTGGTAATGGTCAAAAACAAGAAGTGATCATCCCACGCAAAACAATCCTTGAGCTACAACACCTTCTGGAAGACTCAGAAGACCCTGTGGTTATTTCTTTAGCAAGCAATCAAGTGAAATTTAACTTTGGTGATGTTGAGCTTTTGTCAAAGCTTGTTGAGGGTAAATTCCCTGATTTTCAAAGAGTGATTCCAAAAGGACAAAATAACAAGTTGGTGGTTAGTCGTGATGCCTTACAAGCATCTTTGCAAAGAGCAGCGATCTTAACAACGGACAAGTTCAAAGGGGTGCGTTGCATTCTTTCTGAAAACTGCTTAACCATTCAATCAACGAATGCGGAACAAGAAGAAGCTCAGGAAGATATTGAAACTGAATACAGCGGAGATAAAATTGATATTGGTTTCAATGTGTCTTATTTGTTAGACGTTTTAGCAAATCTGAAAAATGAATCGATTCAAATCTGTTTGGGTGACTCCAATAGCAGTGCGGTGATCACCCTTCCAGAGCAAGAAGGCTTTAAATACGTTGTAATGCCAATGCGCATTTAATAGAGTTACTAGAAAAGAATAATCAATGACCGTTGAAGCAAAAACACCAGAGCAGTATGGCGCATCCTCGATTCAAATTTTAGAAGGATTAGAGGCAGTAAGAAAAAGACCAGGAATGTATATCGGGGACACCTCCGATGGAACCGGTTTACACCATTTAGTTTTTGAAGTTCTTGATAACTCCATTGACGAAGCCTTGGCTGGTCACTGTTCAGAAATCACGGTAACAATTCACACAGATAATTCAATCTCAATTATTGATAATGGCCGCGGCGTACCAACGGGCATTAAGTACGACGACAAGCACGACCCAAAAAGAAGCGCCGCTGAAATCGTGATGACCGAACTACACGCCGGCGGTAAGTTTGACCAAAACAGCTATAAAGTTTCAGGCGGTCTTCATGGCGTAGGCGTGAGTTGCGTTAACGCCCTGTCAAAGTGGTTGCGCCTGACCGTTAAGCGCGATGGCAAAGTTCATTTCATGGAATTCGCCCATGGTGTTGCCCAGAACCGTGAACTTATTGAAGACTCTGGCAGCATGACCTCGCCGATCAAGGTCATTGGAGAAACAGACAAGCGCGGCACGGAAGTTCACTTTTTGGCGGATGTTGAAATATTTGGCAACGTTGAATACCACTACGAAATTCTTTCTAAGCGCATCAGAGAGCTATCGTTTTTAAATAACGGCGTTCACATTCGCTTGATTGACCAGAGATCTGGCAAGGAAGAAAGCTTCGCCTTTTCGGGCGGTGTAAAAGGCTTTGTTGAATACATCAACAAGAGCAAAACAGTTTTACATGGCAACATTTTTTATGCTGAGGGTGAAAGGCCGTCAGATTTAGGCGGAACAATCACGGCCGAAGTTGCCATGCAGTGGAATGATGGTTTCAATGAGCAAGTTCTGTGCTTTACCAACAACATTCCTCAGCGCGATGGCGGCACACACTTAACTGGTTTGCGCGCAGCGATGACGCGCGTCATCAATAAGTACATTGATGAACAAGAGTTGGCCAAAAAAGCCAAAGTAGAAGTCACCGGCGACGATATGCGCGAGGGCTTAACTTGCGTCCTTTCAGTAAAAGTCCCTGAGCCAAAGTTCTCCAGCCAAACAAAAGATAAGTTGGTGTCAAGCGAGGTTCGCGGCCCAGTTGAAGAAATTGTTAGCAGTCTGTTAACAGATTATTTGCAGGAAAACCCACAAGACGCCAAAATCATTTGCGCCAAAATCATTGAGGCCGCAAGAGCCAGAGAGGCCGCTCGCAAAGCGCGCGACATGACTCGACGCAAGGGCCTTTTAGATGGGTTGGGCCTGCCGGGCAAGCTTGCTGATTGCCAAGAAAAAGATCCGGCCAACTCTGAACTATTCATCGTCGAGGGTGATTCCGCGGGCGGCTCTGCTAAGCAGGGCCGCGATAGAAAATTTCAAGCAATTTTGCCGTTAAAAGGAAAAATCCTTAACGTAGAAAAAGCACGATTTGACAAAATGTTGGGCAGCCAAGAGGTTGTTACCTTGATCACAGCCCTGGGCACCGGTATCGGCAAAGAAGAATATAACGCCGACAAGCTGCGCTATCACCGCATCATCATCATGACCGACGCGGACGTTGACGGAAGTCACATCAGAACTTTGTTGCTAACTTTTTTCTATCGACAAATGCCAGAGTTGATTGAGCGTGGCCACATCTATATTGCACAGCCACCTCTTTACAAGGTCAAGCAAGGAAAAAATGAGCAGTACATCAAAGATGATGTTGCATTGAATGCCTATTTGCTTAACTTAGCGCTTCAGGGCGCCAGCGTTTCATTGGCCGATGGCTCTTCAATTGATAACGACCGCATGGTTAAGCTGTCATCAGATTATCAAACCATTCAAAGCATTGTTGATCGCCTTTCAAGAACCATGGATGAGGGCGCATTAAGGGCGATAGCAAACGGCGTGCGCTTGAACTTGGATACCGAAGCAGAGGCAGCCAAATCCGCGGAGAACCTTAACAATTATTTTTTAAACTCCCATGAGCGCGTTGCTAAGCCCCAAATTATTGTGCAAAAAGATGAGCGCACCGAGCGCTATCGCTTGCTCCTTTCAAGAAAAGTTCACGGTAATACAAAGCTGTCTTTGATTGACTCTGATTTTGTGCACGGCGCCGATTATGACTCTTTGGCCAAGGCATCAGCGGCCCTTTCAAATGTATTGGGCTCTGGGGCAACGGTAAAGCGCGGAGATCCAGATAAAACAGTCAAGGAAGCACACGTTAAAGATTTCCGTGAGGCGATGGAGTGGTTGCTTTCAGAGGCTGAAAGAGGCGTTAGTCGCCAACGCTACAAAGGCCTTGGAGAAATGAACCCTAGCCAGCTTTGGGAAACAACGATGGATACCAACACAAGAACCTTGTTGAGAGTTCAAATTGAGGACGCTATTGCTGCAGACCAAGTATTCACGACCTTGATGGGTGACGAGGTTGAGCCTCGTCGCGCATTCATTGAATCTAATGCCTTGATTGCAAGAAACATTGATGTCTAAAAAGGTGGTGGGCAACAAATTGATTGTGGTTCGTGAGTCTGGTGTTCACGGCAATGGTGTTTTTGCAAGGCGCGAGATTCCAAAGGGCACCAAAATCATCGAATACACCGGCGAAAGAATCAGCTGGAAAGAGGCCCTAAAGCGCCATCCACATGATTTAACGCAACCCAACCACACATTTTATTTTGGTCTTGAGGATGGATCAACCATAGATGCCAAATATGGTGGCAATGCTTCGATGTGGGCAAATCACTCTTGCAAACCAAATTGTGAAGCTTTGGAAGAAGACTTTGGAAAAACAACCCGGGTGTTTCTGTACGCAAAAAAAGACATTGGTGCCGGCGATGAACTTTTCTATGATTACGGCTTGGTCGTCGAGGGCAAGCAGACAAAAAAATTAAAAAAAGAATATGAGTGCCGTTGCGGACAAAAAAACTGTCGCAAAACAATGTTGGCAAAAAAATAACAAACAAAATGTTTATCAGTATTCAAGAGCTTGAGGCGGCCATTAACTTTTGGCGTGAGCAATCGCCTTCCCGCGGCGAAGCTTTGCAGCTTTGTCCTCAGGCCGCCGCCCTAGCAAAACCGTATGCCATGATGATCATTCAATCGTCCCAGAGAGTTCCTTTGGATAGCTTAAGCGGTTCTGCGCAAGCGGCCTGGAATGAATATCTCTCACGCAAAGGCTAATGATGAGTAACCACGCCATATTTGATTACATCGTTGTTGGCGCAGGAAGTGCTGGTTGCGTTTTGGCGAACAGGCTTTCGGCAGACCCCAGGTACAACGTGTTGTTGATTGATGCGGGAAGCAAGGATGATTATCTTTGGATTCACATACCAGTTGGCTATCTGTATTGCATCAACAATCCCAAAACTGATTGGATGTTTAAAACCAAACCCCAGCTAGGCCTTAATGATCGCAGTCTGATCTATCCTCGCGGGAAAGTATTAGGTGGCTCGTCGTCGATCAACGGAATGATTTACATGCGTGGCCAGGCTGAAGACTATGATCAGTGGGCTCGTGAGACGGGCGATTCTTCTTGGTCGTGGGACCAAGTTCTGCCTCACTTTAAAAAAATGGAAGACTATCATTCGGGCGCCTCAGAGTTTCATGGGGTTGGTGGCGAGTGGCGCGTTGATCGTCAGCGCCTCAAATGGAAAGTGCTGGATGTTTTTAGGGGTGCTGCAGAGCAAGCAAGC
>JBFZCN010000113.1:0-2952 GCA_041307985.1 Burkholderiales bacterium | reverse complement strand
CGCGTCCACCGCGCTCATCGGTATGACCTTCGAGTGAGATTTTGGCGCGAGAATTGGATTTTAAATACTGGGCATTAGCTTCAATGGTTGACTGAAATTCAGGCTTGATGATGAAACTGTCGTAATCGAAGTAAACAATTTTTTCAATATTCGCAGGACCAGCAGGCGCATTTTTGTTGGCCAGGGAATTGACGGGTTCGACAGTTGATTTGGGTTGTTGGACTTGTTGGCTGGATGAAGAAGCATCAGAAGGATTGATATCTGAAAGGCCAGAACTGGAAGCCCCATTTGAAACGCTCGAAGCTTTTTTATCCACAACGGGCACTTCATTGAGTTTGACGTCGGATGCACAGGCCGTCAAAAGAAGAGCCAGTAAAAGAGAGATAAATGTTTTGCTCATGAAAGTACTCCGATGTTCATGGTTTCAAAAAAGGTCCCCAATTGGGTTCCCGAATGTTTGATGTCTGTCCTGAAAGTTTTGCACTGATTTTGCCATCCAAGGTTGTCGTCATCAGTGCTTCCTTGCCTTGCACCTGCGTCGCATACAAAATAAGTTTGCCGTTAGGTGCAAAACTGGGTTTTTCATCATGGTTGGTTTCTGTCAAAGTGGTTACTTTGTCAGTAATCAAATCCATGAGTAAGAGTTTAAAGGAATTGCCATTGCGAGATATGTACGCTAACCGTTTCCCATCAGCACTCAAAGCAGGCGAAATGTTGTAGTTGCCGTTGAAGGTGACGCGTTGTACAGGCCCTCCCTGCGATGGGATACGGTAAATTTGGGGAGAGCCACCTCGGTCACTGACAAAGTAAATGGAGCTGCCGTCTGCTGTAAACACCGGCTCTGTGTCGATGCCACTCGATTGGGTAATGCGCCTGGGGTCCCCGCCCTTGGCATCAATGATAAAAATTTGCGATCCACCTTCTTTCGTCAAGGTCACAGCAAGGGACTTGCCATCGGGCGACCAAGCGGGCGCACTGTTGGACCCTTTGAAATTGGCCAATACACGTCGCTTGCCTGTGCTGACATCATGGATGTAAACAACAGGTTTGCGGCCTTCAAAAGAAACGTAAGCCAGTTCATTTCCGTTGGGCGACCAGCTAGGGGAAATAATCGGCTCGGGGCTGGTCAAGGCTGCTTGGGCGTTTTCTCCATCTGCATCTGATACCCACAACATGTGGCGTTTAGAGTGCTTGGTGATGTAAGTGATACGGGTGGAGAAAATACCTTTATCTCCCGTTAATTTTTCATACACTTGGTCGGCAATTCTGTGCGCAACCAAACGCAAATCTGGGGTGAAAGCGATGAAACTTTGGCCACCTAAGTCTTGGTTTCTGACGGTGTCCCACAAACGATAACGGATATCAAACCTTCCGTCTGAAAGACGGTTCACACTTCCCGTGAGCAAACCATCAATATTTTTGGATTTGATCGTTGTGAAATCTGGTCGCGTGTTTTCATCAATGGTAAGTCCAGATTTAGAGGTTTTGAATTGCCCGCTTCTGTCAAGGTCAGCCGAAATAATTTGAGTGATGCGTTGAGGGGCCGAATCCGCACCCTTGAAGTCAGAAATTCCTATGGGAATTTGGGTAATGCCAACCCCTGATATTTCAACTTTGAATTCTGCGCGGGCGACATTTGCTACACCAAAGACTAACCCCCAAAGGGCAGCGAAAGCAATGACAAATCTGGGCATATTTTGCGATGGAAGTTAACTCTCACCATTCTAACCATGCAACCGTCTTGCAAGGGTGATAATCACACACTCAAAATAGTCACGGATTGGACCGTCGTTAGCCATTTGAGGAACTTACCCCCCCAAGCCTTTTCATCTCAAACATACTGATAAACGATTTAATGGCTGATGCTGGACTTTTGGCGTCCGACCGGGCTGGCGATTTGCGTGACGCTGTGTTGGGCTTTCGCAAGACTGTCAATCTGGTATCTTTCAATTTGATTGAGATGTTTGTAATTCATCAGGCAACTTCGACTTTCAGGTCAAGTACCCTCGAATGCTAAACATCCTAAGCAACCCAAGCATCAGTTATTTAAATTTGTACTTTAACCTTGAATCCTCCAGATGTATAACCAGTCAACTACATATATCCATTTATATCGATATTTAAAATGGTAAGGAAAAACTTATGTCATTTAAGAAAATTCTAAATTTTGTATTTGGATTTGAAGGAAACACATTTGTTTTTATTACAGCCTTAGCAATATTATTTTTTTATTTGGATTGGCCGCTATTTTTTCAGTTGCCTTTGTTTACTCAGGCTTGTCATTTGAAAATTACTAAATTTATTCATTAAATTATCATACTAAAAAGAGAATTTAACCAGCAAGTAGCACTCAGATTTTTTCATATTATGTGCTTAATGAACTTTTTCAAACCAACATGCTTGACCAATTTGCATCACTCAGCCGCGTCATTTAAACGATCAAAAGTTAGAAGTTAAGCTCAATACCAGTGGTGCCTTGGTCATGTGCTCTGAACGCGTGGGCTCTAGCACGGTGCTCTCGCAAATCGTGCAGATGGGTGCCCAGGCCCAGCGATCCCGGGCATCCATGCAGCTCATGGCAGATGTGGTTGCGGGTTATTTTGTGATCTCGGTGGTAGCCATTGCGCTACTTACCTTCTTCGTCTGGGGCTTCTTTGGCCCTGCGCACAGCTGGTTGTATGGGCTCATCAATGCGGTGGCGGTGCTGATCATTGCCTGTCCTTGTGCACTTGGACTGGCCACACCCATGTCCATCATGGTTGCCCCCGGTCGAGGTGCTACTCATGGCGTGCTTTTCCGAGATGCCGCCGCCATTGAGAACTTCCGCAAGATCGATAACTAGCCTTAGACCAACTCAACCGCAGCCTTCAACTGGCTTGGACTACTGTACAGGTATGCCGCCGTGGTGCTGATACTGCGGTGCCCTGCAAGCGTTTTCAAAATGTGGATGGC
>JBFZCN010000112.1:0-4059 GCA_041307985.1 Burkholderiales bacterium | reverse complement strand
ATGTTAATCCTCTCAGGATTAACGTGCTTGAAACAGGGGTATTCAGTTGCCCCATATTAGTCAAATCCCTGATTCTTTGTTCCATCAATTACTCATATACTTATGGCATCCAATTAACGCCAAGATTCCATGAACGCCCTCCAATTACAACTCGAAGATTTGCAGCAGGCCTTTGCTCACGAACCATCGCCTAGTTTCACGGAGCGAAAAGAGCGAATTGAGCGCGTGGTGACAATGATCGATAAATATGAAGAGAACTTGTGCAAAGTGGTTCAGGCTGACTTTGGCAATCGTCACTCAGTAGAAACGCGCCTCACAGAATTGGCCATGGTGCGTCAGGCCGCTAAATACTCGATCAAACATCTCAAATCCTGGATGAAGATGCGTGATATTTCTTTGCCGATGCACTTGAAACCATCGAAAGCTTGGGTTCAAGCCCAACCCAAAGGTGTGGTTGGCATCATCAGTCCTTGGAATTACCCAATTCAACTGGCTTTGATTCCTGCCATTTCTGCCATAGCTGCGGGCAACAGAGTTTGGCTCAAACTTTCTGAACGCTCCCCGAGGACATCCGGCTATCTTGCCACCATCATCGGAGAATTTTTTCATCCTCTTGAGCTCTGCGTCACAACAGGCGGAGTGGATGTTGCTCGTGAATTTTCAGAATTAGCCTTTGATCATTTGTTTTTTACAGGCTCAACTGCCGTTGGTAAGCGGGTGATGAGGGCTGCAGCAGAAAACCTCACGCCGCTGACCCTGGAGTTGGGGGGCAAATCACCGGTGGTCATCAATCATGACGCCAACTTAGATGACGCCGCCACAAGAATCATTTATGGCAAATTAATCAATGGCGGACAAACATGCGTCGCTCCTGATTACATTTTGATCAAGCATGAGTTAATTCCAGAACTAATGGATGCCTTACTTAAAGCTGCTGAAACCTTATTCAATGATCCCTCGGTACTAACGCACCCAATTGATCAAGAACAACTATCGCGTTGGCAACGACTTCTTTCTGACGCAAAAAGCAAAGGCGCCCAAATCAGCCCTCTTCTACCCGAGTCAGACAGCCGTCTTTTCGTCCCCGTGATACTGACCCAAGTTCCACCTCACAGTCTGATCATGCAAGAAGAAATTTTTGGTCCGCTATTACCTATCATTGGTGTGTCATCGGAAGAAGATGCGATTGAATTCATCAACACCAAAGATCATCCATTGAGCATCTATTGGTTTGGTAAAGATAAAAAAGCACTAGGAAACTTAATCTCAAAAACTCACTCAGGTAGCGTGACCGCCAATGACACAATCCTGCAAGCTGGTATTGAGCAAATACCTTTTGGCGGGATTGGTGCGAGTGGCATGGGTGCTTACCACGGTCAAGCTGGCTTTGATACCTTCAGTCATCTCAAGCCAGTTCTTCAGGTTCGGGGCTTGCTCGGAATCAAAGCGTGGATGGGCAGCAAATTGGCCCACCCTCCTTACAACAAAACCACTGAACGATTATTGCGCTGGCTTAGCTAACCGCATAGATGTGCGCAGCTAACTGATAGTGAGTTGCCGCCTCAAGAGGCTCTTCTAAGGCTTCATGCAGCTTTGCCATATTCATGTGCGCACTGGCCTTTATCAATGGTTTTGTTTTTGGATCTTTGATCACGCCTTGCAAACTTGATTTGGCTTTGCCCCATAGTTTTTGCGCCAAACATACTTTTGCCAAGGCCAAAGAAAGGGCTGGCTCACTTGGGTATTTCATCATCCAAGCTTCAATCTTCTGAACCAAGCTCAAAGTCATCGATCCTGATGGCAAACAATCAGGATAAATGGCGATCAATGATTCATCCCATTGTTCATCCAAAGATTCCTCAATGAAGCCACGAGCAATGTCTTGTTGACCAACCGCCAACAAACCTTTGGCCATCACCAAGGCAACCCTAGAGACTTTTCGATCAGCCTTTGGCAAATTCTTCCAAATGGCTAAAAGTGCTTGATGGTCTGTTGATTTTTCTTGAACCAATTTAGCAACAGCTTCTTGCACTGTTTTTTGAGCCAACACTGGATGTATTGCTTCGCGCTTACTCAAGCTATGACTTAACTTTAAGACCTCATCCCAGCGCTTCAATTGTTGATTTGCTTTGAGTGCAATCCGCTGAACAAATAATTGTCTAGCGCCGCCCTTTTGCAATTGTTCAATGGTGGCAAGTGCACCCGCTGGATCATTTGAATCCATTTGCATATCAGCCATGGCTACCAAGCGAGCCTGCTGTTTATTGGCTGACTGTATTTTTGATAACCACTGATCTCTTAAATCAAATCGATTCAAACGATGTGCGGCTCTAGCAGCCAGCAAAGCAGCAGTTTCTGATAATGCTTGATTAACACTGGCCGCCTCTGCTGCTTTTAACGCTTTTGAAAAGCGTCCTGCAAAAATATCTTCGACTGCCTCAGAGAGTAAAACAATCGCGCGAGACTCACGCTGCTTGCGACGATACAAAGCTGCTTGTTTTGGCAAATCCAATACCGCAGCAAAAGTTCGCCAAGCCAACAAACTTACGATCAAAACTCCTAGAACCACCACAATGAAAAGATTGAGGCTGGTGTCTAAGCGGTATGGTGGGAAATAAATGGTGATATGCCCAGCGTTACCACTGGCAAATAACGCCAGTAATACGGCTGCTGCGAATAAAAAAGCCAACCACAATGCTCCGCGCATCATCACTGACCCTTGTTCACTGGAATTGATTTAGATGCTTCAGTGCGAAGCTCGCTGATATTTTTTTGAATCTGCACCACTGAGCTTGCTTGCGCTTGAAAATGTTTTGCAATCAATTTTTCTGCTTGAATCAAATCATCTCTGGTTGCTTGGGGCAATTGAGACAACCAAGCAAGTCTTGCACTTAAAAAATGAAGCCTTAATTGCTGACGAATCAAATCTTGGGCGGCTGGGGTCATCGCCACATCCTTCACATCACCCACCACCTGAATGCGCATCAACTGGTCACCCAAACCCTGAATCGCCGACGTGATTCTTTGAATAACCGTATGAGTACCGGTATTACTTGCAATTGCCGGTGCTTCCGCTGCGGGTAATGCATTCATGGGTAACTGCGCTACCTGGTTCAATAGTTGATTTAATTGATTGGCCACTGGCGCAAGATTTTTTTGATTGTCTAGGGAGCTCTTCAAGGCCAAATTAATTTCAGCTTCGTGAGCCAATACTTTGCTTAACTGAGTTTCAAGTTCTACAACTCTGGCATCAAGCTGGGCTGGGCGATGATAAAGACGAAAACCCCCTTCGATCACCAACCAAACAAGACAAATGGCAATAGCAATCCACAAAGCTTTCCATAATCCCTTACCCAAAGCTTCTGACTGAGTTTGTTTAGTAGTTTTGGTATTTACTTGATCGATATCTACAGCCATTTCAATTCCTAATTTTTATTGGAGAGCCATTGATCAATTTTCACAAGCAAATGATCATCACCTGGAGCGCACCAATCGACATTTTTAAATCCCAGCTCACTGCATACCTGAGCAATACGTTCATGCGTACACAACATCATAGCTTCATTTAACCAAGACTTTGCCAATGATGAATTTTCTTTTAAAAATTGAGCAAAATATCGCGCTGCTTCAGAAGAAGTTAGGACGCAAATAGAGTCATCGGGAAGAGATTTTTTCAAACCTAGCCAAGCAGGTGAATCATCGGCCAAGGGAACTCTTTTGTACGTGGCCACTGAATGTATTTCAGCCCCTTGTAATAAAAATTGCTCCCCAAGCCAAGCCCTTCCTCCAATACCCTTTAAAAAGAGGATGTTCTTGCCCACCCAAGATGTTTGGGCTTGATTCAAAATCTTCCACAGTCCTTCTGAATCCCATTCACCTGGATTACTGGGTGCATAAATGATGTAGCCATGCTGGGCAGTGATGCCATGGTGGCTCAATGCTTCTAAGCTGCCCCCACCCACCACCGCGATTGGAATATTTTTTGGCCACTCCGAGCGCAACAATCGCATCGAGCATTCAACAGCGTTGGGGCTCACAAAAATAGCCAAATCAGTGTTC
>JBFZCN010000111.1:0-3017 GCA_041307985.1 Burkholderiales bacterium | reverse complement strand
CCATTTGGGCTGAGGCAGGATTTGTGCCGTGAGCAGATGAAGGAATTAAGCAGATATTGCGATGCCCTTCCCCGCGTGACTCATGATAAGCGCGGATCACAAGAAGGCCCGCATACTCACCTTGTGAGCCAGCATTTGGCTGCAAAGACACAGCATCGTAGCCGGTTGCAGCACACATCATGCGCTCGGTATCTTCAATTAGTTTTGCATATCCAGCCCATTGAGTTTCTGGTGCCAAAGGGTGAATTTGTGAAAAGCTAGGCCATGTCACAGGAAGCATTTCGCTGGTGGAATTTAATTTCATGGTGCATGAGCCAAGCGGAATCATGGTTCTATCAAGTGCCAAGTCTTTGTCAGCCAAGCTTCTTAAATAACGCAGCATTTCATGTTCAGAGTGATAGCGATTAAATGTTGGGTGAGTCAAATACTCGCTGTTACGAATCAATGAGTTTGGAACAGAGTTTGAAACTGATTGATCAATGGCATCAATATTTAGTTCGCCTTCGCCACCAAAAATTGTCCACAACATCTGGAGCTCTTTTCTGCCAGTTGTTTCGTCAATTGATACACCAACATGCTCTGAATCAATCGCTCTCAAATTGCAAGAAAGTTTTTGAGCAGCCTCGTGTATTTTCTTGGCGTTTGGTGTCTTGATTGTGAGCGTGTCAAACCAATGCGTGTTGACAACTTCAAGCCCAAGCTGTTTGACGGCCAATGCCAAGATGCTGGCTTGGCGATGAACACGCAAAGCGATTTTCTTCAAGCCTTCTGGTCCGTGATAAACAGCATACATACTTGCCATCACCGCAAGTAATACTTGAGCCGTACAAATATTGGAGGTGGCTTTTTCGCGTCTAATGTGTTGCTCTCTGGTTTGCAGAGCGAGACGGTATGCAGAGTTTCCTTGTGCATCGATCGTGACTCCCACCAAGCGACCAGGCATACTTCTCTTAAAAGCATCTTTTGTAGAGAGGTATCCAGCGGATGGGCCGCCAAAACCCATTGGTACGCCAAAACGCTGCGCGCTACCGATGGCAACGTCAGCGCCCCATTCTCCGGGCGGCGTCAGCAGCGTCAAGGCCAACAAATCAGCTGCAGCAATTAACAAACCACCCTTGCTATGAACCGCCTCTGCAATGGCAAGATATTTTTCTTTTTCTAAAAGCGCACCATCAACACCTGGGTATTGAAGCAAAACAGCAAACGCATCAGTTTTTAGCGCATCTTCATGAGAGCCAATCTCAAGTTGAATATTTAATGGCCTTGCTCTTGTTTTAATGACGGCCAAGGTTTGTGGCAAAACATCATTGCTCACAAAGAAAGTCATTGACTTTGATTGACAAGTTCTGAGTGCCAAGGTCATCGCCTCTGCTGCTGCAGTACCTTCATCCAGCATCGAGGCATTGGCAATATCCATGCCCGTCAAATCAATCAACATTTGCTGATAGTTAATGATTGCCTCTAAACGACCTTGAGAAATTTCTGGTTGATAGGGCGTATAAGCTGTGTACCAGGCTGGATTTTCAAGAATATTTCTTTGAATAACCCCCGGGGTGATGTTGTTGTAATAGCCTTGACCAATGAACGATTTGAAAACTTTATTTTGATTAGCAATGCTGGCCAATAATTCAAGGGCCTCGTTTTCTCCCTTAGCGTTCGTGTAGTCACCCAATGGTAGGGCCGACTTACTTCTGATGTTGCTTGGAATAACTGCATTGATCAGTTCATCGCGCTGATTGAATCCTAAGAATTTCAACATCGAGGATTCATCGCTGGCTGATGGGCCAATATGACGGCTTAAAAAAGCGTCATGATTTTCTAGTGTGGTCAGGGAGCTTTTCATTCTTTATGCACCAATGTTTTTTCCGTATGCTTCTGCTGAAAGAAGGCCATCAACTTTGCTGATGTCCGCCGGTTTGATTTTGAACAACCACGAGCCATAAGCATCTGAATTAACTGCTTCGGGTGCAGCGGTCGCCGCATCATTGATGGCAATCACTTCGCCTGACAATGGGGCATAAATATCGCTGGCAGCCTTCACAGATTCAACCACAGCACAAGCATCACCTGCATTTAAAGACTTGCCGACCGCTGGCAACTCAAGAAAAACAATATCACCCAACGCCTCTTGAGCATGGTCAGTAATTCCAACAGTGATTGAGCCATCGGATTCTTTGCGAACCCATTCATGCGATTCTGTGTAGCGTAGGTCTTGAGGGATGTTCATAGTAGTTTCTCCAAAATTAAACCAAGGCTTTGCCATGGCGAACGAAAGGGGGTTTAACAACAACTGCATTTAATTCTTTGTCACGAATAACAACTTTTACTGTCTCGCCAATTTCGGTTGCCAAGGGAAGCTTAGCTAGCGCAATAGATTTTTGAAGTGATGGGCTGAATGTGCCGCTGGTTATTTCACCCTCACCCTTGCTTGATCTAACAATTTGATGGGCGCGTAAAACACCTTTGTCTTGAAGTATCAAACCAAGAAAGATAAACTTCTGAGGTTTTCTTTCTAAGGCAGACTTACCAATGAAGTCACGCTCGCCTGAACGATCAATGGTCCAAGAAAGACCAACATCCAGAGGATTTGTTTGGTCATTCATGTCCTGACCGTATAAATTCATGCCTGCTTCTAAGCGAAGAGTGTCTCGTGCCCCTAGGCCTGCAGGTTGTGCTCCCTGAGCAATCAAAAGATTCCACACGGCTACTGTTTGGTTCAGTGGCACCAATAACTCAGCACCATCTTCACCGGTGTAGCCTGTTCTTGCGATCATGATTTCTCCAAACGGAGTTTCTTCACATGAAGCATGAAAGTTTTTCAATTCAGATGCGGCACTGGCAAGTGATGGAATGGCCTTTTTAATCAGCTCAAGTGCCTTAGGGCCTTGAACTGCAATCATGCCCTGAGGATTTTGATTGGCAATAAGATCGGATCTTCTGGGAATCAGCTTCACGTCTTGAAAGCCAGCCGCTTGTTTGTTCAACCATTCAAGATCTGTGTGAGCCGTTGCGGCATT
>JBFZCN010000110.1:0-6183 GCA_041307985.1 Burkholderiales bacterium | reverse complement strand
CCAAACGGGATTGGGCAGTGAATTCGGTGTAGAACTGATTTCAATGATGTCGCCGTTCTTTAATTCTGTTCTCAATGGTAGTTGCACCCCATTCACTTTGGCGCCCACACATTCATTACCTAAGTCACTGTGGACAGCATAAGCAAAATCTAGGGCCGTGGCACCCCTTGGCAATGCTCTGATTTGCCCCTTGGGGGTGAACACATAAACAGCATCTGGGAATAAATCAATTTTGACGTGCTCAAGAAATTCTTGTGAGTCGCCACTGTTATCTTGAATATCAACCAATGATTGCAACCATTGATGGGCTCTGGTTTGCATTTCAGTGAGATGGTCATCACCATCTTTGTATGCCCAATGCGCAGCAACACCCTCTTCCGCTACGCGGTGCATATCTTGAGTACGAATCTGAAACTCAACAGGCATACCAAAAGGGCCCACCAGGGTGGTGTGAAGTGATTGATAGCCATTCAGTTTAGGAATGGCAATGTAATCCTTGAATTTACCTGGCATCGGTTTATACAAGGCATGCAATACACCCAGGGCGCGATAGCACTCGTCAATCGATTTGACGGTCACACGGAAAGCGTAAAGATCTAATACTTGAGAAAAACTCAAATGCTTTTGGCGCATCTTCATATAGATGCTGTACAAAGTTTTTTCTCTGCCTCGTAAGTCAGCCTCAAGACCTGATTTACTCAAAGTCATGCGGGCAGCATCCAAAATCTTACCCACCATTTCTTTGCGATTGCCCCGGGCTTTTTTAATTGCCTTATCCAAGGTGGCATATCTGAATGGTGATGCGTGTCTAAAACTTAAATCCTGTAATTCTCTGTAAACCAAATTCAAGCCAAGGCGGTGAGCAATCGGTGAATATATTTCTGCAGTTTCAAGAGCCACTCTTTTGCGCTTGACCAAGGTTGTTGCATCAAGCGTGCGCATATTGTGTAAGCGATCTGCCAACTTCACCAAAATCACACGGACGTCTCTGGCCATGGCCATGAACATTTTTCTAAAACTCTCAGCCTGTGCTTCTGCCTGACTTTGAAATTCAAGCTTGTCTAGTTTTGTTAAACCCTCAACCAACTCGGCTACTTTGCTACCGAAGATTTCCACCAAATCTTGACGGGTACTACCGGTGTCTTCGATCACATCGTGCAACAAGGCAGCCATGATGGATGGGGCATCTAATCGCCAACTGGCGCAGAGCTCAGCGACGGCTAAAGGATGAGTGATGTAAGGTTCGCCGCTTTGGCGATATTGACCTAGATGAGCAGAGTCTGCATATTGAAATGCTTTTTTGACCAAAGCAATTTCATCAGGTTTTAAATGGGAGATTTTTTCAATGAGACCTGCAAGAGAAACAACTTGCGGCTTTGGGGGGTGAGCCGGCTGGGACGTGGGTCCGAATAAATGCCGGCTTGACTGCTCTAGGATGGCGGCTAGGATGCCTTGGGCATCTGGGTTTGGCGCCACCGTGTCACCTCTTATAGAGGTACTTTGACCAACATGTCTCGATCTGTAACGCCAGCAGCCACTTCACGCAAAGCAATCACGGTTGGCTTGTCCTTAGCGTTCACTCTAGGAGCATGACCTTGCGCTAATTGACGAGCGCGATAGGTAGCAGCTAGAACCAATTCAAATCGATTGGGGATGGTTTTCAAACAATCTTCTACAGTAATACGGGCCATGTGTTTAACTCAAAAAGTGCTAGGAATACCCAAAGGATAACTCACTTGAGCAAAACTGGCAGAAAGTTCACTTTTGCTTGTTTGCGGCGCCGGCCTCTTGGGTCAATTCTTGGGCCAATTTTTGATGTCTGGCCAACTGAGAATTCTTGCGCAAACGACTGGCTAAAACCACATGATTTAACTCAGCCAAGGCTGTTTCAAAGTCATCGTTGATCACCAAGTAATCTGCTTCAGCCACATGGGTTAACTCTTCTTTGGCGGCAGCCACTCGTTTTTGAATCGTGGCCTCATCATCCTGAGCGCGGTGAAGCAAGCGATCCTTGAGAGCCTGTATCGATGGCGGCAAAATAAAAATCCAAATGGCTTCAGGAATGATGGCTTGCACTTGGCGAGCCCCTTGCCAATCGATTTCTAAAATGACATCTCTGCCATTTTTCATTTGAGACTCAATCCAAGACTTGGAGGTGCCGTAGTAATTGCCGTGTACTTTGGCCCACTCTAAAAAATCACCCGCTTCTTTGCGCTCTAAAAATTCGGCTTCACTGAGAAAGTTGTATTCACGGCCATTCACTTCGCCAGGTCTTGGGGCACGGGTGGTGAATGAGACGGATAAGTCAATGCCGGCATCTTGCTTGAGAAGAGCATTGACCAAAGAGGATTTACCTGCGCCTGAAGGAGCAACCACCATCAACATGCTACCGGTATAAGTCATGAGACATCCTCTAAACCATTACTAAAATTACTCAAGATTCTGCACCTGCTCACGCATTTGCTCAATCAATAATTTGACCTCAATTGAAGCATTGCTGCTTTCTTGAGACACTGACTTAGATCCTAAGGTATTGGCTTCACGATTTAACTCTTGCATCAAGAAGTCCAAGCGCTTGCCAACTGGCCCGCCTTTTTTGAGGGCTGACTCTACAGCGTCCAAGTGTGTTTTTAAGCGCTCAAGCTCTTCGGCAACATCAATGCGAACACCATACAAAACAACTTCTTGTTTGATACGCTCTGATACATCGTTTTTTGCCACGGCCTGACCTTGTGCATCAATGCCTGTGAGTATTTCAGTCAAGCGCTCAGTGAGTTTGGCTTGATGGGCTGCGATGATTTGCGGAATCAAGGGCTTTAATTGCTCAACGATTACCCGGATGCCATTGACGCGCTCCATCAAAATCTCAAGAAGGGCCTTGCCCTCACCCTGACGACTGACCTTAAGAGCTGTCAAAGCCTCTGTGGCAGCTTCCAAGGTCAGCTTGCGCCACAGCTCATCATCGACATTCTTTTCATTGATCACGCCTGGCCAGCGCAGAATCTCACCCATGCGCATATTTCCAGCATTCGGCATTTCTTTCAAAACAGCAGCTTCTAGCGCTTTGAGGCTTTTCAGGCTGTCTGAATTTAATAAATCTGTTGATTGAGTTGAGGCTTCGGTTTCGCGGTGCACATTGATGCGGAACTCCACCTTGCCACGGCCCAACTGTTTGGTGACCAGTTCACGCAAAGGCATTTCAGCAGAACGGCACTCTTCAGGTGAACGTATGTTCAAATCGAGGAAACGACTATTTACTGAACGGCATTCAACCGCTACAGTTGCATAGACTCCGCCACCCAGGTCTAATTGTCTGGTGGCACTACCAAAACCGGTCATACTTTCTATCATCCATCCATTGTAAAGTCCTAACATGACAATATCCAAACGCCCCAGTAATCGCCAAGCCGAAAATCTTCGCCCAATTGCCATCATCCGTGGCTTTACCAAGCACGCAGAAGGCTCTGTATTGGTGAAATTTGGTGATACACATGTGCTTTGCACGGCGTCCATCCTTGAAAAAGTGCCCCCTCATCAAAAGGGCAGTGGCGAAGGTTGGGTCACGGCGGAATATGGCATGTTGCCTAGAGCCACCCATACCAGAGGGGATCGTGAAGCTGCCAAAGGCAAGCAAAGTGGCAGAACCCAAGAGATTCAGCGCCTGATTGGCCGCTCGATGCGCAGCGTGTTTGACCTCAAATTGCTGGGTGAAAGAACCATTCATTTGGATTGCGATGTGCTTCAGGCCGATGGCGGCACTAGAACAGCAGCGATCACTGGGGCTTTTGTGGCCGCCCGTGATGCCGTCAATCAATTATTAGAAAAGAAGTTAATTGCCCAAGATCCGATCAAAGATCACGTGGCAGCAATTTCAGTGGGTATTTATCAAGGTACCCCTGTGCTTGATTTGGACTATGCCGAAGACTCAGCTTGTGACACAGACATGAACGTTGTGATGACGGCTCAAGGCGGCATCATTGAAGTTCAAGGAACAGCCGAAGGTCCAGCATTTTCTAGAAAAGAGCTTGATCAACTCTTGAACTTGGCTGAAAGTGGCATCAAAGAATTGGTGAAACTTCAAAAAGAAGCTTTAGCAAAAAAATAATGTCTTCAAAGAAAATTGTCTTAGCTTCCAACAATTCTGGAAAAGTTAGAGAATTTAATGCTTTACTCAGTCCACTTGATATTGAGGTAACGCCTCAAGGTTTGCTGGGCATTCCATCCTGCGAAGAACCCTTTCCAAGCTTTGTTGAAAATGCGATTGCCAAAGCCAGGCATGCCAGCAAGCTGAGCGGCTTACCCGCCCTCGCAGATGACTCTGGTATTTGTGTTGATGCACTCGGTGGCCTACCGGGAGTCTTGTCAGCCAGATTCGCACTGAGTGATCAAAAGAAAGATCCCTCCGATGCTGATAACAATAATTTATTAGTTAAAAGATTAAGTGGCATCACTCAACGGACCGCTCATTTCACATGCACCTTGGTGTTCCTTAATTCAGCAGATGATCCAGAGCCTCTGATCGCGGTTGGTCATTGGTATGGTGAAATCCTTGATGCCCCACAAGGTGAGCATGGCTTTGGCTACGACCCTTTGTTCTTCATTCCGACGCTTGGTAAAACAGCGGCAGAATTAAGTGCCGAAGAAAAGAATCAAATCAGCCATCGTGGGCAAGCGCTGAACATCTTGGTTCAAGAGTTGGACAAAAAGTTAAATAAAAAAATCGGCTTGTCACGCTGACACTAAACAATGCTGACATCATTGCCCCCTTTATCTCTTTATGTTCACATCCCTTGGTGCATTAAAAAATGTCCCTACTGCGACTTTAACTCTCATCAAATCAAAGATGTCAAAGAAGCTAAAGATGGTAAAGATGCAAAGACCAACGTCATTGAGATTCATCATGCTAACCAGGCCAAACAAGCAAATCAAGCCAATCAGGGCTTTGATGAAAAAAGATATCTCGAGGCACTGCGCTTGGATTTGCAAAGCACACTTCCCAAAGTATGGGGGCGCAGAATACATTCGATTTTCATCGGTGGCGGTACGCCCAGTCTACTCTCTTCGGCCGGATTAGATCAACTGCTGTCAGATATACGCGCACTTCTCCCAGTGAACGCTGATGCTGAAATCACCATGGAAGCAAACCCAGGTACTTTTGAAATTGAAAAATTCAAAAGTTATTCTCAAAGTGGCGTTAATCGTATTTCACTGGGCATCCAGAGTTTCAATGATGAGAAGCTCAAAGCTTTGGGCCGCATCCATGACTCAGCTCAAGCCAAGGCTGCGATACATGCAGCCTTGGCACTCTTTGATCAGGTCAATCTTGATTTGATGTACGCCTTGCCCAATCAAACTCTTGATGAGGCCATTCAAGATCTAGAGCAAGCCTTGGCATTTAAAACGCAACATTTGTCTCTTTATCATCTGACGCTTGAGCCCAACACATTGTTCGCGAAATACCCACCAGCGATTCCTGATGATGACAGCGCGTTTGAGATGCTCGATGCCTTGATGGAAAAGCTGCAGAGTTCGGGGTATGAGCGTTATGAGATTTCTGCTTACGCCAAGAGTGGGCATCGTTGTCAACACAATATGAATTACTGGAAGTTCGGCGATTACATTGGTATTGGCGCTGGCGCGCACGGCAAGATTTCTGCTCACAATCAAATCGCCAGACAAACCAATGAGCGTCATCCTGATGCTTATATGCAAAAGATCTTCGATCAAGGTCATGCCCTGATTGAAGAGCGCATCTTAAGTAAGGATGATTTACCTTTTGAATACATGCTCAACACTTTGAGGTTGATCGATGGTGTGCCCACCCATGAGTTCAAAGAAAGAACTGGTTTAGAAATCAGCGCTATTAATGGGCCGATACAACAGGCTTTGAAAAAAGGATTGTTAGACGAAGATCCAACAAGTTTGAAAGCATCAGGACTGGGCATTCAGTATCTAAATGATTTGCAGATGTTGTTTTTGAAGTAAGCCTTCAAATAAGTATCAAAATATGGGTTCCCCAAATTTTGTAGGCACTTACGTCTAAACCAATACAAGTAAAATCAGGTTATTTATCAAAAAATATGCAATTTTATTGACAATAAACTATAAAAATTACATAGTTGTTGACAATATTTGATAAATTAAGACTTTATGAGCAATTCTATTGACAGGCTTCCCCTGCTC
>JBFZCN010000109.1:0-2560 GCA_041307985.1 Burkholderiales bacterium | reverse complement strand
ATGGTTTTTTGGCTTCCAGAGGGTCTGATTTTCATAGTCCCACTGAGAGCCATGTAGATTTGGGCACATTGCCCGATCTGCCATCACAATTACAACCTGTTTGGTTGGAGCTTCAATAAGAGATATATGTTTTCTGAACGAGTTTTATCAGGTATGCGCCCAACCGGCGCTCTGCACTTAGGTCACTATCACGGTGTTCTTAAAAATTGGTTAAAGCTTCAAGCTGAATACCCATGCTATTTCTTTGTGGCTGATTGGCATGCTTTGACCACGCACTATGAAACTCCTGAAGTGATTGAAAAATCCGTTTGGGACATGGTCATCGATTGGTTGGCAGCAGGCGTGGACCCAACGCAAGCAACCTTGTTCATTCAGAGCAAAGTGCCAGAACACGCAGAACTGTTCCTCTTGCTATCGATGGGCACACCCTTGGGTTGGTTAGAACGAGTACCGACCTACAAAGACCAAATTGAAAAGCTCAAAGAAAAAGATCTTCAGACTTATGGTTTCTTGGGCTATCCATTGCTACAAGCTGCAGACATCTTGATCTACCGCGCACAACACGTGCCAGTGGGTGAAGATCAAGTGCCTCATGTAGAAATGACCCGTGAAGTAGCGCGTCGTTTTAATCACTTGTATGGTCGTGAACCAGGCTTTGAAGAAAAAGCTTTGGAAGCAGCTAAAAAATTAGGCAGCAAGCGCACCAAGTTATACCTTGAGCTCAGAACTGAGTACCAAGAAAAAGGTCATGAAGAAGCACTCGAGCAAGCTCATGCAGTATTGGCTGATGCACAAAGTTTATCGATGGGTGACCGTGAGCGTTTGTTCGGTTACTTAGAAGGTTCAAGAAAAATCATCTTGGCTGAGCCACAAGCTCTTTTGACAAAAGAATCTCGCATGCCTGGCTTGGATGGTCAAAAAATGTCCAAGTCTTATGGCAACACGATTGCTCTGCGCGAAGATGCGGCAACGGTTGAGAAAAAAATCAAAACCATGCCAACCGATCCAGCGCGTATTCGGAAAACCGATGTGGGTGATCCAGCGCGTTGCCCTGTATGGCAATTACATGCGGTTTACTCCAGTGATGAAACCAAAGCTTGGGCGGAAAAAGGTTGTAAGAGCGCTGGCATTGGTTGCTTAGAATGCAAACAACCCGTGATCGATGCGATTCTAAAAGAGCAACAACCGATGATGGAACGCGCTCAAGTCTATCTTGATGACCCAAGCTTATTGCGCGCCATCATCGCTGATGGTTGCGATAAGGCTCGCAAGTCTGCCCAAGAAACGATGCGCGATGTGCGCGAGGCCATGGGACTTGATTACAGTTAAGTCGCACCAAGAGTTGAATGTCCCAGCTTCTGACTGGGTACAAACACACACTTCTAAAATCAAAGCCGGTGGACGTGTTTTGGACTACGCCTGTGGCAGTGGTCGTCATGCGGTTTGGTTAGCCAAGCAAGGCTTTGAGGTGATGGCGATCGATCGTGATTTAGCCTCTTTGCAGCAAATCAAGAACAATCACCCCGATCTAGCAATTCAGATCGAAGCCATTGATTTAGAAACCGACGCCTGGTCATTAGGTCATTTAGGTCCATTTGACGCGGTGATTGTGACCAATTATCTTTACCGTCCTTTTTTGCAAAAATTGCCTAATTTATTGAATTCTCAAGGGGTTTTGATCTACGAAACCTTTGCCCTTGGCAATGAAGCCTTTGGTAAACCCAGCAACCCTGACTTTTTACTAAAACCCAATGAACTCTTGGGCTTTGCCTCAACTATGAGGATTTTGGCCTATGAGGACCTCACGGTCAGTCAGCCTAAACCCGCTTGTGTGCAGAGAGTCTGTGCTGTTCCGCTACAATCAAAAACATGACTAAATTAGCTAAAAATATCTCAGGAAGTTTGGTGGCCATTGTCACGCCCATGCATGCCGATGGCAGTCTAGATTTGCCTGGTTTGCGCCAGTTGATCGATTGGCACATTGAAGAAGGTACTGATGGCATCGTGATCGTTGGCACCACCGGTGAATCACCCACAGTTTCAGTTGCAGAGCATTGCGAACTGATCAAAGTCACCGTTGAACACACTGCTAAACGCATTCCTATCATTGCAGGCACTGGTGGTAATTCAACCAGCGAAGCGATTGAACTCACCGAATATGCAAAAAAAGTGGGCGCTGATGCCAGTTTGCAAGTTGTACCTTATTACAACAAGCCAACGCAAGAAGGCATGTATCAGCATTTCAAAACAATTGCTGAAAAAGTTGATCTGCCGCTTATTTTGTACAACGTGCCAGGTCGCACGGTGGCAGATATGGCAACAGAGACCGCGATTCGTTTAGCAAAAGTGCCAGGCATTGTCGGCATCAAAGATGCCACCGGCAATCTTGATCGCGGCATTCAGTTGATCGCTGGTTTAGAAGAGGCAGGCTGCAAAGATTTCGCGGTTTACTCCGGTGATGATCCAACCGCACTATTACTCATGCTGATGGGTGGTCGCGGCAATATTTCAGTGACAGCCAACGTGGCACCAAAGCTCATGCATGAACTGTGTGTTGCTG
>JBFZCN010000108.1:0-6559 GCA_041307985.1 Burkholderiales bacterium | reverse complement strand
GCGATATCCTTCAAAGCCATGATCATGGATTCACCTTCAACATAGTTAAAGCTGATATTCAAGTTATGCGGGATGCGTTGATCCATGTCGCCGTTGAGGTACACCTCTTCGATTTGGTTCAAGCCATTCCATAAACGATCTCTTAACATACGAATGCGTTCATTCTCAGTGGCCATCTCTTCACGGGCAATGCGAAAACATTCGCCCATGCCGACCAATTGATGAGTTGGCAAAGTACCTGAACGCATGCCGCGTTCATGACCACCACCATGCATTTGAGCTTCAATACGAATACGCGGTTTGCGGCGTACAAACAAAGCGCCCACACCCTTCGGTCCGTATGTCTTATGAGCGCAAAAGCTCATCAAGTCAACTTTGAGGGTTTGTAAATCAATTGCGACTTTGCCTGTGGCTTGGGCTGCGTCCACGTGAAACACAATGCCCTTTTCGCGACAGAACTCACCGATCTTAGCAATGTCTTGGATCACACCAATTTCGTTATTCACAAACATCACAGAAACAACAATCGTGTCTGGGCGAACAGCCGCTTTGAATTTTTCAAAATCAATCAAGCCATTTGGCATTACATCAAGGTAAGTGACTTCATATCCCTCACGCTCTAACTCACGACAAGTGTCTAAAACTGCCTTGTGCTCTGTTTTAACTGTGATGATGTGCTTGCCTTTTTCTTTGTAGAAGTGAGCCGCACCCTTGATAGCCAAGTTATTACTCTCGGTAGCGCCACTTGTCCATACGATTTCTCTTGGATCTGCACCAACTAGTTTTGCAACTTCTGCTCGAGCAGTCTCAACAGCCTCTTCAGCACTCCAGCCATAGGCATGGCTGCGTGATGCTGGGTTGCCGAATTGCTCACGAAGGTAAGGGATCATCACATCGACCACTCTTGGATCGATTGGCGTTGTAGATGAATAATCCATGTAAATTGGAAAGTGCTCTGGACTAAACATAGGTACTGGTTTAGGTGATGACATATTTACTTCCTTTTATCTCAATATCTTTTAATTTACTGTGTGACTTAATCAATGCTTGAAATCAATTAATTTGCTGGGCAAAAGTGAACACTGAATTTGCCAACGGCTTTTTCTTAGCCTCAACTTCTTTCTTTGCGCTTGCAGCAGATGACTTAGAAGCTCTTGGAGCCTCGATTTTTATCTTGCTCTCGCGCATGTCGCCAACTCGGACTCTGCCTTCTTGTTGCTTGACCAAATCAGCTAATGACACTGAGCTCAGATACTCAACCATCTTTTGATTCAAACTGGTCCATAAATCATGGGTCATACAACGGCCATGACCAGCATCTTCGCCACGGCAATTACCTTTGCCGCCACATTGCGTTGCGTCCAATGGCTCATCAACAGCAATGATGATGTCAGCCACTGTGACTTGATCAGCTCTTCTCGCCAAGGTGTAACCGCCACCAGGCCCGCGAGTACTTTCGACAATATCAAAGCGTCGTAATTTACCGAACAACTGCTCTAAATATGACAATGAAATATGTTGCCTTTGGCTAATGCCGGCAAGTGTCACTGGCCCATGAGATTCGCGCAGGGCTAAATCAATCATTGCAGTGACAGCAAAACGTCCTTTGGTTGTTAGTCTCATCTATTACCTCATCAATATTGGGTTGTTGAAACGCTTAATACCTGACTCTTGTGCTCAACTATATCAGATACCCAATTAAACTGCTCAAGTACTAAATAAGGCCGTGCCATGACATAAATAAATCATATAAATCATTTACTTAGGTGGTAATAGCAAGGATTTGAAATCAGCTTTGATTCTTCTTCTGACTGCGACATAGAGGCGCTTTCTATCCAAAGTCGGCAAATCCCTTGATCGCAGAGCCATATTGAAAGCCAAAGAAAAGCTGATTAAGACGTTGAAGACACCAATCAATAAGACACCAAAAATGCCTAACCAGAAACCTGCCATGAAGAATGTTTTCCATCCAAGGGCTGTGGCAGCGGCAGCAAACTGTCCGGCGGAGAGCGTTACATGTCGGATCTCCATACCAATCCCTAGGAAGCCCAAAAAGGTTGGTCCATAAATCAGTAAAAAGCCCAAGGAAACGTTAGCAGAAACAATTGAAATATTGTCTCTCCACCACTGCCCCCACCTTGCAGCCCTGATGTCGCCAAATACCATGTTGATTCTTCGGTTGTAACGAATCACATCCTGAATACGGTGCAAAACAAACCAGTTATCAATCAGACCAGCAATCACACTTGAAAGCCATAAAAGTACGCCAGTAAAAGCTGCAAATAAGAAGGCCAAGCTGAATGGCGAAACGGTGTGGAAAATATGGGCGGCTTTAGCGGGGCTCATGGTGGGATGATCCAGTAACAAGATGATGCCTACCTGAATGGCGATCACCATAGGAACCACCATCGCCAAGTTACCAAAGATAGATGCCGCCTGAGATCTCATCAAGGCCATGGCGCGATCGACAAAACGATCCAAACCTTCTTTACTTTTAACATCGTCTAGTAGCTGTGCCAAAGCCGGTGCAGTCATGGCGGGTTGCTTGGTTGCTAATGTAAAGTTAGCAAATTGAATCAATAAAAAACTAATAGCGTAGTTAGCGGTCAAAAGAATATTTTCGAAGAAACGAACCAAGCCAAGATTGGTGATCAAAAACTTCAAATAAACCGTGCCCGAAATAATGGCACCACCACCCAGCGATTTTTTGAGCATTGAAAATTACTCTTTGCGACTACCTGCAATGTAGTGGTCACCAGTCTCAGCACTGCGCTCCACCATTTTTCTGGATAACAAGGCAAATGTTTGCTCTGCAAGGCGCTTGATGCTTCGATGGCCTTGAACGGTCAGAATCAAATCGGCTGTTAACTTCGCAAATAATTGCGCCTGGTCACGATGAAGCCAAGCCTCTAATAATGTTTCAACTCTTGCTAAGCGCAAGCGCATGGTCTCAACTTGAAAGACTGTTTCTACTGAAACGCCATTCTCATCAAGATGCACATAAACATCATCGCAGGCAATGTAACAAGCATTCAATACATCCTGAAACTCTTTTAATGTGGCTTTGTAAGCAGGGTCATTTAAGCGAGGCTCAATATTAAGAATATCCTCAGCCAATTTGCCCAAGCGATAAAAAGGTGAACCCTGGCCACTGACCCCACGAAGCCTTGATCTAACGGAATAACTCAAACCTGCTGAACTGATATAGCTGATCAAGATCATGATGGCTTCAGCCATATCTTTGAACAAGTTGTTGCTATCAGCTTGACCTTCTTGGTAATGAGTTAACTCATAGAGTGAGCGCAATAAATCATCGTCTAAATCGTGAACCCAAGCAGCATCATGAGGCCCAACAAAGCCAAGAGCAAATAAAACTGTGAGTTCTGGTTTATTAGGCGGTGGAGAAATCAAATGATTGCGCAAACGCTCAGTCATCTCTCCCCAAAAACTAGGCTTGGTAGCAACCCCTGTGTCACAAAGTAATGAGAGCGCGTCGTTGTCTCGCAAAACACTGCGCATCAACTTTGCAATCCTTGACTTGACGTCTGGTCGTTGGTCAAGGATTTTTAAAAATGATCTTAAGCGCGCATGCTCTGGGTGACCTTCTGAAATGGGCGCTGATTTATTTTTTGTTGATTTTTCTGTGCGACGTAACCAATAAGCTAATTCAACCACCCAGCGATTACGATCAGCCAAGTCAGCGGTGTCATCAGGCACCAGTAACAGAGTATCTAATGCTTGCGCGGCATCCCTTGATTCTTTCCAGCGCGCCCACAAACGGCGAAAATCTTTAAAACCAAACATGCCTAATTTCCATTTAATTGAATTGTGTCGTGTAACTCAGCACCAAAAACCATCGCTTTTAATTTCAGTAACTGATCCCTTGTTTGGGCAGCTTTCTCAAACTCAAGATTCTTAGCATGATCAACCATCATCTTTTCTAGTTGTTTTATTTCTTTGGCTAGCTGTTTTTCGCTCATATCTTCATAGTGAGCTTTTTCTTGTTCGTATTTTAACTCTTGACGCTTTTCATCAACGTCATAAACGCCATCAATGATATCTTTGATGCGCTTCACAACTCCCTTGGGCGTGATGCCATGCTCTTTATTGAACTCGGTTTGCTTGGTTCTGCGACGCTCGGTTTCACCAATGGCCTTTTTCATTGAATCAGTCATTTTGTCAGCGTACAAAATCGCTTTACCGTTGACGTTTCTAGCTGCTCGACCAATCGTCTGAATCAAGCTTCTCTCTGAACGCAAAAACCCTTCTTTATCAGCATCCAAAATGGCCACCAAAGAAACTTCTGGGATATCCAGGCCCTCTCGCAAGAGGTTGATACCAATCAATACGTCAAAAACGCCCAAGCGCAAATCTCTTAATATTTCTACGCGTTCAACAGTATCAATATCAGAGTGTAAATAGCGCACTTTGATACCGTTATCTGACATGAAATCTGTCAACTGCTCTGACATGCGCTTCGTTAAGGTGGTGATCAATACACGCTCACCCACTTTGATGCGCGCATGTATCTCAGTTAACACATCATCCACTTGAGTCGATGCCGGTCTAACGTCAATCAAAGGATCAACAAGGCCCGTGGGTCTTACCACCTGCTCGACCACTTTATCGGCATGCTGTGCTTCATAAGCTGCAGGAGTGGCTGAGACAAAAATCACTTGCCTCATCTTCGTCTCAAACTCTTCAAACTTCAGCGGTCTGTTATCCATCGCTGAAGGTAAACGGAAGCCGTAATCCACTAAGGTTGATTTACGGGCTTTATCGCCGTTGTACATGCCGTTCAATTGACCGATCAGCACATGACTCTCATCCAAGAACATCAGTGCATCAGGCGGCAAATAATCAACCAATGTTGGAGGAGCCTCACCTGGTTTGGCGCCCGACAAATGTCGTGAATAATTTTCAATGCCTTTACAGAATCCCAACTCGGATAACATTTCAAGATCAAAACGTGTGCGTTGCTCTAATCGCTGCGCCTCGACCAACTTACCTTCTTTGACGTAGAAATCTAATCTTTCACGCAATTCTGCTTTGATGGTTTCAATCGCTCGCAAGACGGTTTCACGAGGGGTCACATAGTGCGAACCTGGATACATCGTGAAGCGTGGAATACGTTGACGAATCCTACCCGTCAATGGATCGAAGAACTGAAGACTGTCGACCGTGTCATCAAACAAATCAATGCGCACCGCCAGTTCATTGTGCTCCGCCGGGAACACATCGATGGTATCGCCTCGAACTCTGAAGGTGCCCCGTGAAAAATCAACATCATTGCGCTCGTACTGCATCGCAATTAAGCGCGTCACGATGTCGCGTTGAGTTAATTTATCGCCCTGTCGCACAGTCAAAACCATTTGATGGTAATCACCAGGATTGCCAATACCGTAAATAGCAGAAACAGTTGAAACGATGATCGTGTCGCGTCTTTCTAAAAGACTTTTGGTGGCTGACAACCTCATTTGCTCAATGTGTTCATTGATCGAAGAATCTTTTTCAATAAAAAGATCTCTGGTCGGCACATACGCTTCTGGCTGGTAGTAGTCGTAGTAACTCACAAAATACTCAACTGCATTTTGCGGAAAGAATTCTCTGAACTCACTGTATAGCTGAGCTGCGAGTGTTTTATTGGGGGCAAAAACAATGGCAGGACGGCCCAAACGTGCAATCGTATTGGCCATCGTGTATGTTTTTCCTGAGCCCGTGACACCCAAAAGAGTTTGATAAATCAAGCCATCCTCAATCCCCTCCACCAATTGAGCAATGGCCTCAGGCTGATCTCCGGCAGGCAGAAATGGTTGATGAAGTAAGAAAGGTGAACCCGGAAAACGAATGGTGTTTTCTGGAAGGCTCAAAGCGTCGATTTCTGATTTTTTTTCTGTCTTTTTTGGCATCTCGGCTATCATTCTAGGCTTGCTTGAACTTTCTGACATATTTCATACTATGAGCCTCTTTTCAAACGTCGAACTTGCCCCCCGTGACCCCATTCTTGGGCTCAATGAAGCCTATAACTCTGACAGCCGTGCAACCAAGGTAAATCTTGGGGTTGGCGTGTATTTCACCGATGATGGAAAGATCCCATTATTGCGTGCTGTGCAGGCTGCAGAAAAAATCATGATGGAAAAATCTGCGGCTCGTGGCTACTTAGCCATTGAAGGCATTGCAGCCTACAACCAAGGGGTACAAAACCTCTTGTTTGGTAAAGATTCTGCAATTTTGGCCTCTGGTCGCGTTGTTACCGCCCAAGGAGTTGGCGGTACAGGCGCCTTAAAGATTGGTGCTGACTTCATCAAACGCTTGGAGCCTAATGCAGTAGTAGCAATCAGCGATCCCAGCTGGGAAAACCACCGCGGTATTTTTGAAAACGCTGGCTTCCCAGTTCAAAACTATACGTATTACGACCCTGAGACACGTGGCGTGAACTTCACAGGCATGGTCAAGTCTTTAGAGGCTCTTCCAGCCAAGTCAGTGGTTTTATTACATGCCTGCTGTCATAACCCAACAGGCGCAGACATGTCTTTGGATCAATGGAAGCAAATTGTGC
>JBFZCN010000107.1:0-4326 GCA_041307985.1 Burkholderiales bacterium | reverse complement strand
TTCTTCAATTCTTTTGGCTCTTAGTGAATCTATCTCTAGGGCATCTAAGTGAATGTTGTATTTTTCTAAAAAATGTGCGGCCTTGCCACCGGGCGCCGCACAAGCATCAAGCATCCTTTGTCCTGGCTCAAGCTTCAGCAATTCTGCGGCAACCTGCGCACCCGCATCCTGAACCGAACAAGCTCCGTCAAAGAAACCCGGAATCTGCGCAACCGGGATTGGGTTTTTTAATTCAATCGCGCTTGATAGCTTTTGCCCGCCAACCGCATTGATCAATTGATACTCAATGCCGCTTTTGCTCAAATCATCTAAGTATTTTTGAGTGCCCGCTTCATCCTTCAAAAATCTGTTATTTAGTCGCAGCGTTAATGGAGGTTTTTCTTTTGATGCGCCCAGGATATTCAGATGCTGCTCTGGGTAGGCGTACCTTAATTTTCTTGTCCACCATTCTGGATAAGAAGGGTGCTGTTCTTCAGGTATTTCTTGATAAAGCTTTTCATTTCTGAGGGCTCTTCGCAACACCGCATTGATCAGCCCTCTGGCAAAACTAAGATTGCTATCCAGGCTGCTTGCATTGACCGCCTCATTCACCAAAGTGTGAGTGGCATACATGGGCTCGGTATTTTTTTCTGGCAATAAAGCAATCGCTGCCCAAAGTAAATAAAGAGTTAAACCCGGTGGAGTTTTTTGAACATATTGATTCAAAACCTCTTGAGCCCAAAATCCTCTTCTAAGGGCCTGAAAAGTAATGCTCTGAACAGCGGGCCTTAAGTCTGGAGGCACGCTCTGAAGAGCGAGGGTCAGTGAGGTCCCGCTTTGAACGTCCTGTAATACCTTGGCAGATGCAAAAAGTGCTTTTGAAAGACTGATGCCTTGTTGTTTGATTTCAGCCAGGGTAAGTTCCCGTTCTTGCCATCTGCATCAAACGAGCAACGCGCTCTTCTGTTGGCGGGTGAGTTGAAAACAAGCCTGCCAAACCTCCGCTAGCAAGCGGACTCATGATCATCATTTGAGCAGTTTCAGGATGCCTTTCAACTGCATCAAAATGTCGGCCGCTGGCCACTTGCTGAATCTTGTCCAATGCCATGGCCAGCGCCTCTGGATCATTGCAAATTTCTGCGCCGCCTCGATCGGCTTCATATTCTCGTGCACGAGAAATCGCCATTTGAATCAAGCTTGCCGCCAAAGGTGCCAAGATGGCAACCAAAATACTGGCCATTGGATTGCCTGGGCGACCATCAGAATTTCTGCCGCCAAAAAACATCGCAAAGTTCGCAAGCGCAGACAGCGCTCCAGCCATCGTGGCTGAAATGGTTGAAATCAAAATATCGCGATGCTTGACGTGCGCCAACTCATGAGCCATGACCCCTCGGATTTCTCTCTCAGACAAAACTCTCAAAATGCCAGTCGTCGCAGCAACCGCAGAATTTTGCGGATTGCGGCCTGTGGCAAAAGCATTTGGAGAATCTTCTTCAATCAAATAAACCTTTGGCATTGGTAACTCAGCTTTTAGCGCTAGTTCACGCACCATTCTATAAAAATGAGGGGCAGTCACTTCGTCAACCTCTTTGGCATTCATCATTTTCAAGACCAGCTTGTCTGAAAACCAATAGCTAAAGAAGTTCATGCCAAAGGCCAATAACAAGGCCAATAGCATGCCTTGCTCACCGCCAATCATTCCGCCCACCACCACAAAAAGACCTGTGATGCCGGCCATTAACACGGCTGTCTTGAACCAATTAAACATCTTTAAAATCCTTCATAAAAACAGATTTAGAAATTCTAAAATTAACACTCATCTCTAGCATAACCCTATTAATTGTTGATTATCGCTTGGGGTTGTTAATTCAGCACTTGGCCAGTTTTCCAGCCCAAGGTCTGGGCCAGCTGGGAGGCTGATATTTTTTTACCGCCCGCCCTTTGTAGCTCAGTCAATAAAACGCTGCCTTTTCCACAGACCAACTGCACACCCTCTTGCGTGATATTAATGATCTTTCCTGGCTCACCCTGCAATTGATCATCTTGATGATCGGTTGTAGAACTTTGCCAAACTTTGATGATCGATGATCCATCAAGCAAAGTTGCCCCCGGAAAAGGATTGAACGCTCTGATTTTTAAATCGATTGCTTTGGCGTCTTTGCACCAATCAATCTTTGCCTCATCCTTCATGATCTTGTGAGCATAAGTGATGCCTTCAAGCGCTTGAGGCACAGACTTCAAACTTCGATCCTGAGCAAATTGATTCAAAGCTTGCACAATCATCGCAGCGCCCATCTTTGCCAATGCCTCATGCAGTGTTGCAGTTGTTTCATTGGTCGCAATCGGCATTTTGTTCATCGAAATCACTGAGCCAGTATCCAAACCTAAATCCATTTGCATGATCGCAATTCCGGTCTCATGGTCTCCGGCTTCAATCGCCCTGTGAATCGGAGCGGCGCCTCGCCAGCGTGGCAATAAAGAAGCATGAATATTCAAACACCCTGCTCTGCCAGCTTGCTCTGCAATATCAAAGACCTCTTGAGGCAGAATCAAACCATAAGCAGCCACTACCATCACATCAAACTCTAGCTTTTTTAAATCATTCAAAGCCACTTGAGCTTCATCGCCGTAGGGTCCGGTCACCTTGAGTGACGTGGGCTGCATGACTGGAATGTTTTTTTCTACAGCAAACTGCTTGACTGGGCTAGCGTGCAATTGCAGGCCTCGGCCCGCAGGTCTGTCGGGCTGAGTCATGACCATCACCACTTCATGGCCTTCATGAACAATTGCTTCTAAGGCAACACGTGCAAATTCAGGGGTTCCTGCAAATACAACTTTCAACATCAGAGAGCGCCTGCTTTTGTTTTCTTTTTAAGTTTGCCGGCAATCCTCATGCGCTTTAATGATGACAAGTACTCAACAAACACCTTACCCTTAAGGTGATCCATTTCATGCTGGATGCAAACTGCCAATAATCCATCGGCATGTATTTCAAATGGCTTTCCCTCTAAATTTAATGCACGGACTTTTACTTCGGATGGGCGCAAAACCTCATCAAAAAAATCTGGTACTGACAAACACCCTTCTTGCCAAACTTTCTTTTCTTCGCTGCTCCAAACAATCTCCGGATTAATGAAAACCTGCAGCTGATCTCTTTCATCTGATAAATCAATCACGATCACCTGCTGATGAACATTCACTTGGGTGGCAGCCAGTCCAATGCCAGGGGCTTCGTACATGGTTTGTGCCATGTCGGCCACCAATTGACGAACAGCATCGTTCACCGCCGCAACTGGTTTTGCAACCGTGTGCAAGCGAGGGTCTGGGTAACAAAGAATAGGTAATGCGGCCATTTCAGAAAATTCTTACAAATAAGTTCAGGGTTATCTGATTTTGAATAAATCTTAATTCATAGACTTATTGTCTATGAACTCAATTATCACCGTTAAACAATCAGACTCCTATTATCCAAGCAGATTGCTAGATTTGCCTGATGCCCCTCAAGAAATTTACTGTCTAGGTAATCTTGAGGTGCTGAAAATCCCAGGCCTTGGCATCGTTGGATCTCGCAAAGCCTCCGATGAGGGTAAGACAACGGCCTCTTGTTTTGCAAAAGCCATTGTTGAGCAAGGATTAATGGTCATCTCGGGCTTGGCTGAAGGCATTGACTCGGCAGCCCACTTGGGCGCCCTACAGGCTCGGCCACTGTTGTCAACCATGGCCGTTTGCGGCACTGGCTTAGATCGTTGCTACCCCAGCAAAAACCAGCGCCTTTTCCAAATCATTGCTCGTCAGGGCTTGCTGATTTCTGAATATCCGCCTGGCACCGCCATCAAGCCCCACTTCTTTAGGCAAAGAAACCGGCTGATTGCCGCGCTGTCTTTGGGGATATTGGTTGTTGAAGCGACCCTGCGCTCGGGCTCACTAACAAGCGCGAAATACGCCAATGATCTGGGGCGAGAGGTGTTTGCCATCCCCCATTCCATTCATCAACCCCAAGCAATGGGGTGTCATCAACTCATCAAAGAGGGCGCCAAGCTGGTGGGAAGACCTGAGGACATATTCGAAGAATTACGATTTTTTCAAAATTAATTCATATTTATCAAGGACTAATGGCTGGTCATGAACATGGGTTTTCTTAATTATTTCCTTCTTTTCCATTTATCGGTTAATAATGAAAAAAGGAAATTCATTTAATTAGACCCATTGGGAAAGCTGTCACGTGGCAAAAACAACTGCTCAAACCGGACCTTTTAAGGCCCTAATCATTGCCGAAAAACCATCGGTTGCGGCAGACATTGCTCGCGCACTTGGCGGATTCACAAAATATGAGGATTACTTTGAAAG
>JBFZCN010000106.1:0-4393 GCA_041307985.1 Burkholderiales bacterium | reverse complement strand
GCGTCGCTGCCCTCAATAGCAAGAATATTGATGGTGTGGCAAAAGCCATCGCTTCAGTTTTATAAGCTATATAAATCAATGTTTTAGACAATTTTCTGGTGCTCTTAGCATCGAAATGTTGCATTGCACAAATTGATATTTTTAGGGATAATCTAGCTAATGTAAAAAGTGCCTAAAGGCACATCAGTCCTTAACTCCGTTTTGGACATTTTTAGATTTCGGGAGATTAACTAATGCTGTACCAATATCAAGAGTTCCAAAAAGCCTTGCTTCAACCTTTAACAGCATGGGCTCAGGCAACCGCAAAGACCTTTGTTAATCCCAGCAACCCACTTTCATTACTTCCCTCAGCAACCAGAATCGCTGCTGGATATGAGCTTCTCTACCGCTTGGGTAAAGAATATGAGAAGCCAGAGTTCAAAATTAAAACCGTTGTGGCACATGGTAAGAACGTTGCTATTAACGAATTTACTTTGGTTGATAAACCATTTTGCAAATTAGTCCGTTTTAAACGCTTTTCTGACGACGTCAATGTCATTAAAAAACTGAAGCAAGATCCAGTGATTTTGATCGTGGCGCCTTTATCAGGTCACCACTCGACCCTATTGCGCGATACGGTTCGCACCTTGCTTCAAGATCACAAGGTTTACATCACTGATTGGGTTGATGCTCGCTTGGTTCCTCTTGAAGATGGCACCTTCTCTCTAGATGATTACGTCCATTACATCCAAGACTTTATTCGTGCCATTGGCGCAAAAGACTTGAACGTTTTATCCGTTTGTCAGCCAACAGTCCCAGTTTTAGGTGCTATCTCATTGATGGCCTCCAATGGTGAAGTAACCCCCAGAACCATGATGATGATGGGCGGCCCTATTGATGCTCGCAAGAATCCGACCATGGTGAACTCTACCGCCACAAACAAATCATATGAATGGTTTGAAAATAATGTGGTGTTCACAGTACCGCCCCCACATCCTGGCGCAGGACGTCGGGTCTACCCAGGCTTCCTTCAACACACTGGTTTTGTTGCCATGAACCCGGATCGCCACGTTCAGTCTCATTGGGATTATTTCCAAGACTTGGTCAAAGGCGATAAAGAAGATGCCCAAGCTCACATTGAGTTCTATGACGAATACAACGCAGTGCTGGACATGGATGCAGCCTATTATTTAGAAACTATCAAAACTGTTTTCCAAGATCACGCTTTACCAACCGGTAAATGGATTGTGGGTGGTAAGTTAGTCAAGCCACAAGATATCAAGGGCACGGCTCTTATGACCATCGAAGGTGAGTTGGATGACATTTCTGGAAGTGGCCAAACAAAAGCTGCTCACGGCTTATGTAAAAACATTCCTGATAATAAAAAACAGCACTACGAAGTCAAAGGTGCTGGTCACTACGGTATTTTCTCTGGACGTCGCTGGCGTGAAATGGTTTACCCAGAAGTTGGGCAATTCATCCGCAAACACGCCATCAAGGGAAGCAAGGTGGTTGCACAAAAAGCAGTTAAGAAACCTGCTGTTAAAAAAGTAGCTGCTAAAAAAACTACTTCAAAGAATGCATAAAGCCATAGACGGTCTTGATGACCTATCGGATCGTCTATTAGCCGCACTTCCTCAAACTCAATGCACCAAATGTGGTTACCCTGACTGCAGGGCTTATGCAAAAGCCATGTCTAATGGCGAAGCTCCATATAACCAGTGCCCTCCTGGTGGTCAAGAAGGCATTGCGCGTTTAGCAAAAATACTTAAAAAAGAAGTTCTAAAGCTTAATCCACAGAATGGCGAAGAGCGCCCTCGCTCAGTTGCTCTGATTGAATCAAAGGCATGCATTGGTTGCACGCTGTGTATTCAGGCATGTCCTGTGGATGCCATCGTCGGAGCATCAAAGCAAATGCATGTGGTGATCGCTGATTGGTGCACGGGCTGTGATCTTTGCATTCCTCCCTGCCCAGTTGATTGCATCACCATGGTTCCAGTGACAGGTAAGGCAACTGGTTGGGATGCTTGGGGCCAGGAATTAGCCAATCTTGCCAGAGGCCGTTATGAGTCACGTGAAAAAAGATTAGAGCGCGAAGAGTTGGATAATGTGCGCCGCCTGGCGCTCAAAGCCAAGAGCAAGGTCAAAGCCCTTGATCTTGAAAGTGCTAAAACTGAAGATGAGAAATCAGAGATTGAACGCAAGCGCGCCATCATTGCAGCCGCGATGGCCAGAGCTCAAGAGAAACTTAAGCCCTCTAACTAGACAGCGCGTCACTCAGCTTGCTAGACGGACAACACTAAAGTAATTTTTTAATGGCTTCAACATAAGCCGCCATGTCTGGTGGACTTCCATCTCTTTGAGCATTCCAGAGAACTTGCCCCAAACATTCCATGATCTTGTGCTGAGCCTCATGCTCAGAATCTAATTTGATCGACAATTGTTTGCTGGCCTCACGAATACCAGGTGGTTGATCAATTTGTACCTGCTCAGTAATAGACATATGCATGGATAGATGTAAAAAAGGATTGGTTTGTCCTTTTTCTGGGGTGTACTCAGCCTCTTTGGCAGATTCAAGATCGCTTAAGATGCCGTGATACTCAGGATGTTCCACCATCCATCTGGCCGCGATTGATTCCATGGGCGTGAGGATGCCAGAGCGCTGTTGCTTGGCCCAGGCCTCACAAAAAAATTGCCTGACTTCTTCTTTGCTCGGATTAAACAAACTCATATGGAGAAATTCTTTTCTTTGAATGAGCACACTGGCTCAACCATGCATTTTGCACAATCAGGGCTTCTGGCTTTGCAAGTGTAGCGACCATGCAAGATCAACCAATGATGAGCATCGATCAAATAATCCTTGGGCACTCGCTTTAACAATGCCATCTCAACAGCCAGGACATCTTTACCTGGTGCCAATCCTGTTCTATTGGAGACCCTGAAGATGTGTGTATCAACTGCCATGGTTGGATGACCAAAGGCTGTGTTCAAAATGACATTGGCTGTTTTTCTACCAACCCCTGGCAGTGCTTCCAAGGCCTCTCTGTCTTCAGGCACCTCTCCGTCATAGCGCTCCATCAACAGACGACATGTTTCTATCAAATGTTTCGCTTTGGTTTTGTATAAGCCGATGTGCTGAATATAGGGTATCAAGCCATCAACACCAAGCGCATGGATGGCTTCAGGAGTATTCGCTATCGGGAAAAGAGTCCTGGTGCCCTTATTGACTGATACATCTGTTGCTTGCGCTGACAATAAAACTGCCGCTAACAATTCAAAAGGAGTGGTGTACTCAAGTTCCGTGGTCGGCTTGGGGTTGTTACTTTTGAGTGCCTCAAAAAAAGCCAATCGTTTTTGTGGATTCATTGAAATCAATAACTCATAATTTTTTAAGCGTGACCCAAGGCATCTTGCAAACGCTTGACCATGAGGGGGACTTTGACCAACTGCTTTTGAAGATGCGCAGCATTACTTTCTCTTTGCTTCTCAGACCAAGCAGATCCTGGAAAGAACATATCCTCTTTGAATCTAGGAATGATGTGCCAATGCAGATGGGGCACCATATTTCCTAAAGCAGCAAGGTTCATTTTGTCAGGCTGCATGACTTCTAGCATGATCTTTTCAATTAAGAACACAATGTGCAATAAACGGGCACGCTGATCCAGACTTAAATCACTCATCTCAGCCACGTGCTCATTCCAGATCACTCGACAAAAACCAGGTAACTCTGGCTCATTGGCCAAAATGACACGTAACTCATGATTTTTCCAAATCAACTCGCCGCCAGCAGAGGTGCACAAAGGACAATTTGTATTCATCAGCTCATTTTCGCTTAATTTATTAAAAGACGAAAACCTTTTCTAGATATAAACTGAGCAAAACTTAAACAATGAATGATTCATGGACATCAAATTATTTAGCTATTGGCGAAGCTCAGCGGCTTTTAGAGTCAGAATTGCGCTCAATCTCAAAAACCTCACGCATGAGGTGATTCCTGTTGATCTTTTAAAGCAAGGCGGTGAACAGCACCTGCCAAACTACTCAGCCAAAAATCCCCAGGATCTGGTGCCTGTTTTGGAGCATGGCGCTCATGTTCTGCGCCAATCACTGGCCATCATTGAGTTCTTAGAGGAAGCTCATCCAACGCCTGCTTTACTCCCAAACAATCCACATGAACGCGCTTGGGTCAGAGCCTTGAGCATGGACATTGCTTGCGATATTCATCCCTTGAATAATTTGCGGGTGATGAAATACCTCCACAAAGAATTAAAGCTCAACGAGGATCAAAAAAGTTCATGGACCAAACACTGGATTGACATTGGTCTTACTGGCATAGAAAAAACTTTATCAACGCAAGCACGTGCTGGTAAGTTTTGCCTTGGTGATGAGGTGAGCATGGCTGATGTGTGCCTGA
>JBFZCN010000105.1:0-3081 GCA_041307985.1 Burkholderiales bacterium | reverse complement strand
AGCTCACCGCTTCCATCTGTGAAGCAGGTACACCTAGCAATGACAATGATTTACGCACAGCTTCTGAACGGCGCTGACCCAGCGCTAAGTTATATTCAGTTGTGCCACGCTCATCCGTATTGCCTTCAATTTTGATCTTGCGATCTTTGTTGGCTTTCAAATAATTAGCATGGGCTTGTAATGTTGCCTGGAATTCAGCCTTAACAGTGTAGCTATCAAAGTCAAAATAAACGCTTCGCTTGAACAATGGGCTCTTAGGATCGTTCCAAGGTTGTGAGCTGAAGTCAGTACCACCCTTGCCCTTACCATCAACATCATCCAACTTAACGCCTGATGCACAAGCTGTTAATAAAGCTGCTGACAACAATAATGTTGCTCGACGAGCAATTGAAAATTCTTTCATGATTTTCTCCAATCTAAATATTTATTAATTAATCTGTGTACTTATTATTTACTTGATTTTATTGGTTAATTTTCATCAAAAAAGGCTTTATTTGATGAATTAAGCCCTATCGTACCAAATTAAAGTGAACATATTGCTTTTTGCAAAGTTAGTCCATGAATGGGCCCCAAGCAGGCTCACGAATGTCAGCGCCTGGCAAACTCAAGGTTTGCTTGTTTTTGCCATCAATCGATACGGCCATCAGCACTGGTTTACCGGCTGAGCGAGTGGCATACAGAATGTATCGTCCATTGGCGGCAAAAGTAGGGGTTTCATCTCGGGTGCCATCACTTAGGGGGATGGCCTCACCAGTGGCTAAATCTTGCAGATGCAAGCGATAAGCTCCAGACACGCGAGCAATGTAAGCTAAATTTTTACCGTCTGGTGACAAACGCGGACTTGTCACAAATGAGTGTTTAAAAGTCACTCGCTGTGCAGCACCGGCCGCTTCGCCACCCGTCGGCATTCTATAAATCTGTGGGCTGCCCCCACGATCACTCGTGAAATAAATCGACTGACCATCTGGCGACCACTGAGGTTCTGTGTCAATCGATGAACCCCTGGTCAAACGTTGTAAGCCGGTGCCATTGGCGTTGATTTTATAAACCTGGGTATTGCCATCTTTTGATAGTGCCATGGCAAGTTGACTGCCATCTGTGGACCAAGAAGGCGCACTGTTATTACCCTTCTGATTCGAAAGAATCGTGCGGCGCCCGGTTGCCAACTCATGAACGTAAATCACTGGCTTGCGCGCTTCAAAAGAAACATAAGCCACCTTTTTGCCATCGGGTGACCAGTTGGGCGAAATGATGGGCTCATTGCTTGCCAGCGCAGGTTTGGCGTTTTCACCATCAGAGTCAGAGATCACCAAGCGATGGCTCTTACCAGAGCGAATCACATACGATAGACGCGTAGAAAAAATACCGCGCTCGCCCAAAATCTTTTGAATGATGTCATCAGAAATCTTGTGTCCTGCCAAGCGTAAATCTTCAACGCCCACAGTGACAACAATACCGCCTAGGCTCTCACCTTTGCGAATATCAAATAAACGATAACGAATCTCAAATCGACCATCTGGTAGCTTGGTAACATTACCGACCGCTAGAGCATCAGCACCGCGCGCAGACCATGATTTGTAGTCAGGGTTGATGTCCCACCCAAGCTCAGCGGAGCCACCCTCCACATTTCGAATCACTCCACTGCGAGTCAAGTTAGAGCGAACCACATCAGTTACTTTGACTGGCAATTGGTTTTCGCCAACAAAGCGCATCACAGCCACCGGAAACAGTGACTGACCCACACCTGTGATTTCAATATTCATTTGCGCTTTGACACCAATAGAAAATGCCATCAAAGCAAACACCATCAAAAAGTTCTTGGTCAGAGTTGTCTTCATCTTTGCTTCACCAATCTCATCAATTAACTTAATCTTTAGGTTTAAAGGTCAAACGTATTTGTTTAGGTACCTTACCATCATCATCTTTCGGCAAGGTCTCGGCATCATCAACGGCTCTTAAAACAGCACGATCCCAAGCAGCATCACCGCTGCTCTTTAAAACTTTTCTATTCATGATTGTGCCATCAGGCGCTAACTCTACGCCAACCTCAACAGCAGGGTTACCTGCTACCAAAGACGGATTAAACACAATCAAAGGCAGTATCTTTTTGCGCACCTTGTCTGCGTAGCCAGGCTTGGCGTTACCGCCACCACCCACACCATCGCCAACCACGCCCCCTCGACCGCCTGCAGCCCCCTCTTTGCCCGCAGCAGATCTCAAGCGAGCCAACTGATCAGAGCGTGCTTTTTCTTGCGCCAGGGCTGCCTTGCGCTCAGCATCGGCTTTGGCCTTTGCTTTGGCTTGTTCTTGTTTTTGTTTGGCTAATTTTTCTTGTTCAGCTTTTTGTTTTTGTAGTTCTTTGGGATCAACTTTTTTAGCCGCCTTGACCTCTTCTTTAGGCTCAGGCTTTTTCACAACTTCTTTTTTCTTTTTCAAAGCAATGTCTGCTTTTTCATCAACATCGATTTTGGGATCAATAATGGCTGGGGCATTTTTGATGACTGGAACCTCATCCCAAATTTCTGCCTCAAGACCAGCAGGAGTTTGACTTTTCCAACTCAAACCAAAGGTTAAAAATCCAAACAATAAAAGATGCATCCCCAAAGCCCACACAAAGGCTTTACCGGTTCCAGGTTCTGCCTGAATTCGGTTTCTAAGGGGATTCATTGGAAATGCTGCTGCGCTCAATTCATCTCTCAGTGATGTCTCAGTTGCTCTTAACCGCCAACCCCACGCGCTTGATACCGTTCTCCTTTAAGCGCGCCATCACGTCCATCACAATCTCATATTTAATGGATTTATCGGCAGCAATCACCATGGGTTGATCAGGTGCTAAATCTGCGCGCTCACGAGCAAATGCGCCAAGCTCAGCCCTTGTCAGAGTTCTGTCTGCTTTACCTTCACTCTTGATCAAAATAACTTCTTCAGCAGAAATATTGATCAACACAGGCGGCATTGGTTGTACTTGGGCACCGCCCACGGTTGGCAAACTGACAATCCCAGGATTGACCATCGGTGTTGTGACCATGAAGATCACCAACAACACCAACATCACATCAATGTATGGAACCACATTGATGT
>JBFZCN010000104.1:0-2829 GCA_041307985.1 Burkholderiales bacterium | reverse complement strand
CCAGCAGAGGCGGCAACACCTAATTCTTGAGCTCTGAGATTAGTTCCCTTGCTCAAGGCCATACCCCCTGCTTTTAAATCTTCACCCTGCAAGCGAATCCATTGACCTTGCTTGGGGACCTCTTGAATAGTGACTTGATCACCGTTGATCACACAATCTTCTTGCATCACCACCGCATCTGCACCAGGAGGAATGGTGGCACCCGTGAAAATTCTGGCGATTGTGCCAGATTGAAGTTCTGTGCCCACATGTCCTGCAGGAATGCGTTGAGAAACATTAAAACTTTGTCCCGCTGATTGAATATCAGCCACACGAACGGCGTAGCCATCCATCTGCGTGTTGTTCATTGGTGGAACATCTACTTGGCTGAGGATGTCCGAAGCCAAGATTCTGCCCAAGGCATCTTGCGTGCTGACCACTTCAACTTCTGCCATCGGCTTTGCTTGAGCCAATAGGTGCTCAAGAGCTTCAGCAGCGGTTTTCATGGGGGGTTTGTTCATGGCTTGCGACATGGTCTTAGTCTAATGGTTTTAGGCTTATTTTGCTAAAACACCAGCCATTGAAAGGACTTGCTGTGCCACCTGTTCAATGTCATTCAGATCAAGCACAGGAATGTCTCTGGTTAAATCTGGCTTGTGCACAGCATCGATACCACCAGGGTAAGCGATGGCTTGAATAAACTGATCTTGATTGGCCTTCACTGGATTAGCTGCACACTCGTCGTGTTCAAAACGCCATAACTCAATTTTTGGAATATTTGCGCCCTTAAAACCTTCGACAATGACGAGGTCGCAAGGGGATAACATGCTCAACTGCTCTTCCATGGTCGGCTCAGCAGCTTGCCTGAGCTCATGCATCAACACCCATCGTTGATCAGATACCATCAGAACCTCAGAAGCACCAGCTTCCCTGTGACGATAAGAATCTTTGCCTGGTTTATCAATGTCAAAGTGATGATGCGTGTGTTTGATGACCGCTACTTTATAAGCTCGTTGAGTCAGATATGCGATCAACTGCTCAATCAAAGTTGTTTTACCGGTCCCCGAGTAAGCAACAAAACCAATCACGGGCAAAGGGTTGGCCTTCATTGAAGTGTTTTGTTGATTCTGAACTTGGCTCATCAATCACAAACCCGTGTGGGCAGCAACGAAGTCTTTTACTTGATGCACATCGGCTGGCATATCAACGACACGCTGCGGCTTATTTTCGATACCAATGAATGACGCTGGACGATCAGGGGTTCTGCCAATCGCCTCTTCAATTGTCTCTGCAAATTTGATCGGCAGTGCTGTTTCTAAAACCAACATAGGAACATTGCTTTGTAGATATTCACGGGCAACTTTCACCCCATCAGCCGTGTGCGTATCAATCAAGACACTGTATTTGGCATGAATGTCTCTGATCGTGTCTAGGCGGTTGGGATGCGTGCTCTTGCCAGAAACAAAACCGTACTGAGCAATATTTTTATACACAGGGTCTTGTGATAAATCAAAGCCACCCTTGGTCTCAACATCCTTGAACATTTGCGCAGTTTTTACACCGTCACGACCCATCAAGTCATAGATAAAGCGCTCAAAGTTACTTGCCTTAGAAATATCCATCGACGGGCTGGTGGTGTGGAAAGTCTCGGCAGATTTACGTGCCCTATAAACACCTGTTTTAAAGAACTCATCCAAAACGTCATTCTCATTGGTAGCCACAACCAATTTTTCAATTGGCAAGCCCATCATGCGTGCAATATGACCGGCACAAACGTTACCGAAGTTACCTGAAGGCACGCAGAATGAAACCTTCTCAGTGCTGTTTTTGGTGGCCAGCAAATAACCTTGGAAGTAATAAACTACTTGCGCCACCACTCGGGCCCAATTGATTGAATTAACAGTGCCAATTTTTTGACGGGCCTTGAATGCATGGTCATTGCTCACAGCTTTAACAATGTCTTGAGCATCATCAAAGACACCATCAATGGCAATGTTGTAAATATTTTCGTCTTGCAAGGAATACATCTGGGCTACTTGGAATGAACTCATCTTGCCTTTTGGCGAGAGCATGAAAACACGCACACCTTTTTTGCCGCGCATCGCGTACTCAGCAGCGCTGCCAGTGTCACCAGAGGTGGCACCCAAGATATTCAACTCTTGCCCTTGCTTATTCAAGGTGTACTCAAATAAATTTCCTAGAAGCTGCATCGCCATGTCTTTGAATGCCAGTGTTGGGCCATTCGACAGGCTCAATAAACCCAAGCGAGTGCCTTGCTCATCGCCCAACCAATGAATCGGCGTGATGTCTTTTGCCAAATCATCAGAGCGACCATTGCAATAAACTTCAGCCGTGTAAGTCTTTCTGACCAGAGCCCTGAGGTCTTCCTTGGGGATGTCATCGCAATAGAGACTTAAAACTTCAAACGCCAAATCTGCGTATGACAATCCTCGCCAAGCATCCAATTGAGCGGACGTGACCTGAGGGTATTTAGCTGGTAAATACAAACCTCCATCAGCAGCCAAGCCGCCTAGAAGGATTTCTGAAAATGTTTGATGGGCGTTATGACCACGGGTTGAGATGTAGTGCATTGCGTAATTAAATTAACTTAAGTTTTCTAAACGAATTTTTGTGACTGAACCTTCAACAGTTTTCAAAGCCTCAACCTTGGCAATGGCAGCCAATATATTTTTCTCTTTGGTCTCATGCGTCAACATGATGAGATCGGTTTGATTTTCACCATCACCTGCTTCACGTTGCAACATGGCATCAATTGAAATACTGTTATCGGCCAAAATACGGGTGATGTCAGCCAGCACCCCTGTCACATCTGCCACACGCAAACGCAAG
>JBFZCN010000103.1:0-3084 GCA_041307985.1 Burkholderiales bacterium | reverse complement strand
TTGCCAAGCTCGCTAACCTAGATGAGCAAAATCAAGCTTGGGCGACTGGAATTTTTCCAATCTTGGCTTGCCACTCTTTAGGACCTGTGTTGTGCACAGAAGTGCCGGTTGAATCAACCGCTACTGTCACAGGCATGTCTTGGATGGTGAATTCGTAAATGGCTTCCATGCCTAAATCAGCAAAGCCAACCACTTTCGATTCTTTGATTGCTTTTGATACTAAGTAAGCGGCGCCACCCACAGCCATTAGATAAGCAGACTTGTGTTTCTTGATGGCTTCAATTGCTACTGGACCACGTTCTGCTTTGCCCACCATTGAGATCAAGCCAGTTTGAGCCAGCATCATCTCGGTGAACTTGTCCATGCGTGTGGCTGTGGTTGGGCCTGCAGGACCAACAACCTCATTACGCACAGGATCGACTGGACCCACGTAATAAATCACACGATTTTTAAAATCAACCGGTAGCTTTTCACCTTTGGCTAGCATGTCGGCGATGCGCTTGTGGGCAGCATCGCGACCCGTCAACATCTTGCCGTTTAACAAGAGAGTTTGACCAGGCTTCCAGCTTGCGACTTCCTCAGGTGTGAGGGTGTCTAGATTCACACGGGTTGATTTTTCTGTATTAGGTGTCCAAGCAACATCAGGCCACTCTGAAATTGATGGAGGCGTTAATACAGCCGGACCATCACCGTGCAAATGGAAGTGTACGTGGCGTGTCGCTGCGCAGTTAGGAATCAACGCCACTGGCAATGAAGCTGCGTGCGTTGGGTAATCCATGATCTTCACATCTAGCACTGTGGTCAAGCCACCCAAGCCTTGCGCGCCAATACCAAGGGCGTTGACCTTGTCCATGATTTCCAAACGTAACTCTTCAATGCGGGTTTTTGGACCGCGGGCAATCAGCTCATGAATATCCACAGGAGCCATCAAAGACTCTTTGGCTAACAACATGGCTTTTTCTGGTGTACCGCCAATGCCGATACCCAGAATGCCAGGAGGGCACCAGCCAGCGCCCATCGTTGGTACAGTTTTAACCACCCAATCAACGATTGAGTCAGATGGGTTCAACATGACCATCTTGCTTTTGTTCTCTGAGCCACCGCCTTTGGCTGCGCAAATTACTTCAACACCATCGCCTTCAACGATTTCATAGTGAATCACGGCTGGGGTATTGTCTTTGGAGTTGGTGCGCTTACCGGCTGGATCTAGTAGAACTGATGCACGTAACTTGTTGTCTGGGTGGTTGTAGGCCCGGCGCACGCCTTCGTTAACCATGTCGGTGACGCTCATTTTGGCGTCCCATTTCACATTCATACCCACCTTCAAAAATACCACGGCGATGCCGGTGTCTTGGCACATAGGGCGCTTACCTTCAGCGCACATGCGGCTATTGGTTAAAATTTGGGCAATCGCGTCCTTGGCGGCCGGGCTTTCCTCGCGCTCATAGGCTTTACCTAGGGCGGTGATGTAATCCAAGGGGTGGTAATAAGAAATGTACTGAAAACCATCAGCAATGCTTTGAATAAAGTCGTCCTGGCGAATTGCACTCATAATTTTTTTATAAAGGTTCGAAAGATATCTATTTTACCTAGGGAAAGTTGGCATTTACAGATATCGCTTATATGTTTATCTTAAGTGTTCGAGAAAATAAGGCTGATATCCCTGCAGTCCCTAGGGCTAACCCTGAGGATGGCTGAACTTTATTGAAGTTGTCAGTCAATTGTCAGTCCGCGAGCCTAATCTCGAAATTTGTCTAAAACACTACCTAGAAAGTAGGAGAAAAGTATGTCCGGTATGGAACAAATGTTGGTAGAAAATCGCGTGTTTAACCCACCAAAAGCATTTGCTAAACAAGCTGCCATCACAAGCATGGATCAGTACAAAGCAATGTGCAAAGCTTTTGATAAAGATTTCAATGGTACTTGGGCGCGCTTAGCAAAAGAAAACTTATTTTGGAAGAAGCCATTCACCAAAGTTTTAGATGAATCCAAGGCTCCTTTCTACAAATGGTTCGAAGATGGCTTAACGAATGCTTCGTATAACTGTATCGATCGCAATATCAAAAATGGTTTGGCCAAGAAAACTGCCATCATTTTTGAAGCGGACGGCGGCGAAGTTTCAAAAGTAACTTACCAAGAATTGCATGACCGTGTAGCAGTATTTGCTAACGGTTTGAAAAAACTAGGCATCAAAAAAGGTGACCGCGTTGTTATTTACATGTCAATGTCAATTGAAGGTGTCGTGGCAATGCAAGCCTGCGCTCGTATCGGCGCAACGCACTCAGTCGTATTCGGTGGGTTCTCAGCCAAATCATTGCAAGAGCGCATTGTGGACGTGGGCGCCGTGGCTTTGATCACTGCTGACCAACAATTGCGCGGTGGCAAAGCATTGCCATTGAAGACCATCGCTGATGAAGCTTTGGATTTGGGCGGTTGCGAGAAGCTCAAGCACGTGATTGTTTATAAGCGCACTGGTGGCGATGTACCTATGAAGGCTGGCCGTGATAAGTGGATGCATGACGTTTCTGCTGGTCAATCAAAAGTATGTGAGCCAGAGTGGGTGAGTGCAGAGCATCCTTTATTTGTTCTTTACACATCAGGTTCAACAGGCAAGCCAAAAGGCGTTCAGCACGCAACAGGCGGTTACTTGTTGTGGGCGATGTTGACAATGAAGTGGACATTCGACTTGCGTGATAGCGATGTGTTCTGGTGTACAGCCGACATTGGTTGGATCACAGGACACAGCTATGTTGCTTATGGTCCTTTGGCATGCGGTGGCACACAAATTGTTTTTGAAGGCGTGCCCACTTATCCAAATGCTGGCCGTTTCTGGGAAATGATTCAGCGTCACAAAGTATCAATTTTCTACACTGCACCAACAGCGATTCGTTCATTGATCAAGGCTTCTGACACAGATACTTCCGTTCATCCGAAGAATTACAACTTGAAGAGTTTGCGCATCTTGGGTTCTGTGGGTGAGCCAATCAATCCTGAAGCATGGATGTGGTACTACAAAAACATTGGTGGCGAGAAGTGTCCAATTGTGGATACATTCTGGCAAACAGAAACAGGCGGTCACATGAT
>JBFZCN010000102.1:0-6118 GCA_041307985.1 Burkholderiales bacterium | reverse complement strand
TATGAAGCATTGAATATGAAAGATCTGAGCAACGATGCTTTGCGAGTTTTAAAACTCAACTTCCCTGAGAGCCAAATCTTAGTCACTGGTAAAAGAGCTAGCGCTGATGAAATCAAGCCTTCTTGGTGGCAAATCTGGCGAAAGTGATTTCTTTAACTCCTGACCTGCTTTGCAGTCTTAAGATTCTTAGCGCCCAGCTCTAATAGCCTTGATTTGATTCAAATTTTTAATGAACTCATCAAGGTTTTATTATTCTTTTAATGTGCTACAATGTAGCTCAAAAGGAGATTCATTCCATGACTGCAAATGCTGTAGTGAGAGCAAGAATCGATGAAACAATCAAAGAAGAAGCCTCTGCTGTTCTTGCGGCAATGGGGTTGACGCCCTCTTCGGCCTTTCGAATCATGATGACCAAAATTGCCAAAGAAAAAGTATTACCCTTTGAACCACTAATACCTAACGGAGAAACTATTGCTGCCATGAAAGAAGCAAGAAAAGGAAAACTTAAATCCTTTGATTCAATTGACGATTTGATGGCTGATTTGAATGCGAAAGATTGAACGAACGGGGCAATTTAAACGAGATTACAAAAGAGAACTAAAAGGAATTTATCGGCACAGTCTGGTGTCAGATTTGACAACAGTTCTTAAGTATCTTCTCGCCGATAAAAAACTTAGCCCCAAATACCATGATCACTCATTGATTGGTAACTGGAAAGACTACAGAGACTGCCATATCAAACCAGATTTAGTTCTCATTTATCGAAAACCAGATCAATGGATACTGCAACTTGTCCGGCTTGGATCACACAGTGAATTAGGTATTTAAATTACTGACGTCGAACCCTTGGAGCCACCGCGCACAATAGTTCATAACCGATGGTGCCTGCTGGCTGAGCCACTTTATCAACGGGCAAATGCTTGCCCCATAACTCAACTTTGGTGCCTATTTGAACATGAGGCATGTCTGTCACATCGACAGTGATCATATCCATTGATACCTGCCCTATCATCAAGCAAACCTTGCCAGTGCTTAAACCTTCAGCCCCAGCAACCCACACTGGGGTGCCATCAGGCGCATGCCTTGGGTAACCATCTGCATAACCGCAGGCAATGATTGCAATCCGTATCGGCACATCGGTGCGATACCGTGATCCGTAACCAATCGACTCACCTGCCTCAAGGTTTTGAATCGCAATCACTTCTGAGCACAAAGACATCGCGGGTTGTAATTTAGCTTCTTGAATATCCTCATAGCGACCCGATGGCGAGGCTCCGTAAAGCATGATGCCAGGCCTCACCCAATCAGAATAGATGACATGGTGGTGCCATAAAATGGCTGCAGAGTTGGATAAACAAGTGGCACCTGCTAAACCTTCTCTGCTTTGGTTGAAGAGCTCAGCTTGCTGATCAACGCTCGGCGCTCTATCAATGTAATCGGCGTTTGCAAAGTGGGTCATGTGGGTTAAGTCATAACCAGCAACATGCAAACGATGGTAAGCCTCACGATATTGCGCTGGAGTGAAACCCAAGCGGTTCATGCCAGTGTTCATTTTCAGATAAATATTAGGCAAGCGAGTTGATGAACGCGCTTCACTCAAGTTCTCTAACCAATCGATTTGATTGAAGTCATGAACCACGCAGTCGCATTTCAAGTCTGTGGCAGTGAAGATATCTTCTTGGGCGAACAAACCTTCTAGCAATAGTATTGGGCCGGTCCAGCCTTTTTCTCTCAAAGCTTTGGCTTCACCCAAATCCAATAAAGCAAAGCCATCAGTGAGAGATAGACCCTTTAAAACTGACTCCAAACCATGGCCGTAGGCGTTGGCCTTGACCACCGACCAAACCTTAGAACCAGGGACGAGTTGTCTGATGCGCTCAAGATTATGGCTTAAGGCATCAGTGTGAATATGGGCATATATTGGTCTTGACAGAAAAATCTCACTTTCGTGTTTTAATGGCACTTCATAACTGAATTGTACGAATGAAACCAGGTTTTTACACAATTATGGCGGCGCAATTTTTTTCGTCGCTCGCCGACAATGCGCTCTTAATTGCTGCCATTGCCCTGTTATACCAACTCCAGGCTCCCGCCTGGATGACCCCGCTCCTAAAACTTTTCTTTGTTCTTTCCTACGTCTTACTAGCTGCCTTTGTTGGCGCCTTTGCTGATTCTCGCCCTAAAGGCAATGTCATGTTTTGGACCAACAGCATCAAAGTCGTTGGCTGCTTGGCCATGCTCTTCACTCTACACCCATTGGCCGCTTATGCCATTGTTGGTTTTGGAGCTGCAGCTTATTCGCCTGCCAAATACGGTATTTTGACTGAATTACTTCCCGCTGAGAAGCTAGTGGTAGCCAATGGCTGGATTGAAGGTTTAACTGTGGGCTCGATTATTTTGGGCACAGTCTTGGGCGGTGCTTTGATTTCTAATAAGCTATCTACGCTCCTACTTGGATTTGATTTGCCATTCTTTGACACGGGCGTTGACACGCCCCCTGAGGCAGCCATTTGTGTGATTGCCTTCATTTATTTGATCGCAGCTGGTTTTAATTTAAAGATCCCAGACACGGGGGCCAGATACCCTCAGCAAGAAACCAATCCAATTCGCTTGATCAAAGATTTCAAACACTGTTTTGACACTTTATGGAAAGATCGCTTGGGTCAAATTTCTTTATCTGTCACCACTCTCTTCTGGGGTGCCGGTGCAACACTGCAGTTCATCGTTCTAAAGTGGGCTGAATATGCTTTAGGTATGAGCCTATCTCAGGGTGCCATTTTGCAAGCTGTGGTGGCCTTCGGGGTTGCTGGTGGATCTATTTGGGCAGCATCACACATTCCACTGAAAAAGTCTTTGAACGTTTTGATTTACGGTGTGATGATGGGTGCTTTGGTGATGGTCATGGCGATTTACAATCGTGACTTATTGCCAGATGTTGTAATCAATTTAGGCTTATTCAAGATTCCACTCTACCTATTGATTGCCTATATTTTCTTGATAACCATTGGTTGGTTGGCTGGTTACTTTGTGGTGCCGATGAATGCTCTTTTACAGCACCGTGGTCACGTCTTGTTATCAGCTGGACATTCAATCGCTGTTCAAAACTTCAATGAAAATCTTTCAGTATTGGCCATGCTTTGCTTGTATGCCTTATTGATTTGGTTAGATGTGCCGATCTCAATCGTGATTGTGATGTTTGGTAGCTTTGTGGCTTTGGTAATGATTCAGATCATGCGCTGGCACAAACGCAATCAGGCTGAATACGATTCACTTCATTTGATTGGTGAGCACAAGCACTAAACTTCGCTAGCTTTAAATCAGAGAGCGCGCCAAGAGTAAATCTTGCCAAGTCTTTGCTTTGTCACTGGGCTTGTTTAGCAAGTGTTCTGGGTGATAGGTTAGAACCAGCGGCAACTCATCTTCTGCCTGCTCCAAAGAGTGCACAGTGCCTCTTAACTCTTCAAAGCCATCGTCCATTTGCAATAACTGGCGGCCCATCTCTTGCCCCATGGCAATCACGACTTGTCCTTTTACTTTTCCAGCCAAAGCGTCTGCACTGCTGAGCAATTGAATGGTGTTTCTACTCAACATGAGTGATGCCAAGATTTTGTCAAAGAGCAAGGCAGCATCTCCAGACAATTGATCCGCCACAAAAGTCCAGACGATCTCTTGATGACTTAGTTGAGGCTCTTGATAGCTCTCTGCTTTGGTTGTTTGCTGACTCGCTGGACTGATGTCTTGCTTACTATCTTGGTTGGCTTTCACAGGACTTGGCTCGCCCTCACCCCTCACTACCCAGGTACTGATGCCCATCTCATTTAAATAATCAGCTTGACTCATTCGCTTATCAGTTCTTTCTGTGGTTGATCAGTGGGATGGTGAGTGCAGCACTTTTTTCATGACCTTGGCATCTTCACGACCACCATCTTTTGTAGGATAGTAATCCTTTCTGATACCAATTTCTTGATATGCAAAACTTTCATACAGGGCAATCGCAGGAGCATTGCTCACCCTGACTTCCAAGAAAATATCTTGAAATGATTTTGATTGTGCAGCGTCTTCGATGACCTTCATGATTTTCTTGGCCAGACCTTGTCTTTTATAGGATGGGTGAACTGTGATGTTGAGCAGTTGCAATTCATCCATAGCGGGCAATAAGACACAGTAACCCAATAATAGATCAGGCTTTTCATCTTCAGTCGCTAACTGACGCAAACAATAAGCCCAGTAACCTGCCTCAAGTGAGTCCGTAAAATTACCCAAGGTCCAAGGTGATGAGTGACTTTGTTGCTCGATCTCCATGACTTCTGGTAGATCGAGCAAGGCCATTGGTAAAAGACGCAGATCCATGACTAGACTCAATGCCTTTTAAGATTTTTCTTGGTTTGATTTTTCAAGTGCGCGCTCAGCAATTGTTTGAGCCACTTTATCGCGCACATAGATGGGTTGCAATTCTGCCGCGCTGACTTGTAAACCTTTTTCTAAAGCATCTAAGCCTAATTGAGCGATCGATCTTGCATGAGGCACGGCTGTTTCATCAATGGCCATCGCTTGTTGGCTGATGGCCTTCATTTCTTCTGGATAGGCAGTCACCGCATTCCCCACCAAAGCAAAAGCTGTGGCTGGCATATCAATGTCTTTCGGTGCGGAGAGATAAACATCGTCTTGGCGCTCTGGCAAACCACTCGCTTGCACCACATAGCGCGCCCAATAAACTTCACTCATACGCGCATCAACAGCCACAATTATTTGATCATTTTCTTTGAGCTTTAGTTGATGAATGCCTTCTAGTGCCACCGCATCCAAACAAACGATTGGCAAGCATGGCAGATCAGTAGCAAAGGCCATGCCTTGCCCAATTCCCACACCAATTCTGATGCCCGTGAATGCTCCTGGACCAATCCCTACCGCAATGCCACTCAGATCTCTGAAGCTGAGCTGAGCCTCTTCTAAAAGAGCCTCCACCCAATCCAAAGCATGTTGACTAGACTCAGGACCAAGATTTTCATGGCGAATAAGGTTTATGGAAGACAAAGGGGACTGCGGTTGACCCGAGTCCTCTTGTGGGTTGACCAAGGCCACTGAACACCACTGTGTCGAGGTGTCGATGGCCAATATCGTCAATTAGATTTCCTCGTACAAAGGTAAAGTCAAGAATTCTTCGAATTTCTCGCCAGTACTCATCACATCAAAAATCTCGGCGGCGCGATCCCAAAGACCTGTTGCGCCACTTGCTTTAACTTTTGGCAATTCTTCAGCGATCAATTGACGAACCAAATCAACAGTGACTTTTCTACCGTCATCTAAAACACCTTTTGGTGAACGAATCCACTGCCATACCTGTGAACGGCTGATCTCTGCTGTAGCAGCATCTTCCATCAAGTTATGAATCGGTACGCAACCGTTACCGGCCAACCAAGCGCCTAGGTAATGAATACCCACGTTGATGTTCATGCGCAAGCCAGCTTCAGTGATCGGCGTTTCTGGTTGGAAGTTCAACAAGTCAGCAGCCGTTACGTTCACTTCAGGTTTTTGCTTATCAAATTGGTTTGGACGATCGCCCAAGACTGCTTTGAATTCAGCCATAGAAGCCTCAACAAGACCTGGGTGAGCCACCCAGCCACCGTCGTAGCCATCAGTTGCATCACGCTTTTTGTCATTGATGATGCCTTGCATAGCAATGGCGTTTTTCTCTGGATCATTCTTGATTGGAATCAATGCGCTCATGCCGCCCATCGCTGGTGCGCCACGATGATGACATGTCTTCAATAGCAATAGAGCATAAGCACGCATGAATGGCGCAGTCATGGTCACCTTTGCGCGATCAGCCAAACAGAAGTTTTTGTCTACTTTGAATTTCTTGATACAAGAGAAGATGTAATCCCAACGACCAGCATTCAGGCCGGCGCTATGCTCACGCAACTCATAAAGAATTTCATCCATTTCAAATGCGGCCAAAATAGTTTCGATCAACACAGTGGCTTTAATCGTGCCACGTGGGAAACCTAATTCGTCTTGAGTCATGCAGAAAATGTCATTCCACAAACGTGCTTCTAGGTGGCTTTCCATTTTTGGCAAATAGAAATAAGGACCTGCGCCACGCGCCAACTGTTCTTTG
>JBFZCN010000101.1:0-4010 GCA_041307985.1 Burkholderiales bacterium | reverse complement strand
GTTTTGATCATCATCCCAATTGGTGGCGCTGACATGCCTGTGGTTGTTTCCATGTTGAACTCATACTCTGGCTGGGCTGCAGCCGGTATTGGTTTCTCATTGAATAACTCCATGTTGATTGTGGCAGGTTCATTGGTCGGCTCTTCTGGTGCCATCTTGTCTTACATCATGTGTAAGGCGATGAATCGTTCATTCTTCAATGTGATTCTTGGTGGTTTCGGTGGTGACACTGGTAGTGCAGCAGCGAGTGGATCACAAGAGCAACGCAACGTTAAATCAGGCTCTGCAGATGACGCAGCATTCTTGATGACCAACGCTGAGACAGTCATCATTGTTCCGGGTTATGGTCTTGCAGTTGCTCGTGCCCAGCACGCACTGAAAGAATTAACAGAGAAGCTAACTCATGCTGGCGTAACCGTGAAGTATGCGATTCACCCAGTGGCTGGTCGCATGCCTGGTCACATGAACGTTCTTTTGGCTGAAGCTGAAGTTCCATACGATCAAGTGTTCGAGATGGAAGACATCAACAGTGAATTCGGTCAAGCGGATGTGGTATTGATTCTAGGTGCCAACGACGTGGTAAACCCAGCTGCGAGAACTCCAGGTAGTCCAATTTTCGGCATGCCAATTCTTGAGGCTTACAAAGCCAAGACTGTGATTGTGAACAAGCGTTCTATGGCTTCAGGTTATGCTGGTCTAGACAACGAGTTGTTCTACATGGACAAAACAATGATGGTCTTCGGTGATGCGAAGAAGGTCATTGAAGACATGGTCAAAGCAGTTGAGTAATCCTCAATCGCTTCGCGAAGAACCGCCTACGGGCGGTTTTTTGTTGCCAACAGCATGTGTTTGTCCTAATTACGTCCTAATGATGCCCCAGTTAATTGAGTATGATTGCATCATGAATATCAAAAAACGTTTATCTCTTGCTCAAATCAAACGCCAAGCATTATTGATGGCCGGGGTTCCACCAAAGTCGTATGGTCAGAAAAAAGCCACCCAAGTTATAAAAAGTCGCAAGAAAGCTTTGGCTACACGAGGTCATAAACATCGTCACAGCGATCCCCTAAATTAATGCTTAATACTTAACGTTTGATGTTTGAGGTTTTATAAAGAGGAAATAAAAAAGGCGCCGAAGCGCCTTTTTTATTTGAGCATGGACTCAATTACATCATGCCGCCCATACCACCCATGCCGCCCATACCGCCGCCCATATCAGGCATTGATGGACCATCGTCCTTAGGTGTATCAACAATTGCGCAGTCTGTTGTTAACAACAAACCAGCAACAGATGCTGCGTTCACTAAAGCTGTCTTAGTTACTTTAGCTGGATCAATAACACCCATTTCAACCATGTCGCCGTACTCACCAGATGCTGCGTTATAGCCATAGTTGCCTTTACCAGCAGCCACGTTATTCACAACAACACTTGCCTCGTCACCAGCGTTTGAAACGATGATGCGAAGTGGCTCTTCCATGGCGCGCAACACAATGCTGATACCTGCATTTTGATCTGCGTTATCGCCCTTCATGTTCATGATGGCTTGTTTAGCACGAACCAAGGCAACACCGCCGCCAGGAACGATACCTTCTTCAACAGCAGCACGTGTAGCGTGCAATGCGTCATCAACACGGGCCTTCTTCTCTTTCATTTCTACTTCAGTGGCTGCGCCAACGCGAAGAACCGCAACACCGCCTGCTAATTTAGCAACGCGCTCTTGTAGCTTTTCACGATCGTAGTCGCTTGTAGCTTCTTCGATTTGTGCACGAATTTGCTTAACGCGAGTTTCAATGTTTTTAGCTTCACCAGCGCCATCAATGATGGTTGTGTTTTCTTTGCTGATTTCAATGCGCTTCGCTTGACCCAAGTCTTGTAGGGTTACTTTTTCTAGTGTCAAACCAACTTCTTCAGCAATCACTTGACCACCAGTCAAAATAGCAATGTCTTCTAGCATGGCTTTGCGACGATCACCAAAACCTGGGGCTTTAACAGCACAAGTCTTCAAAATGCCACGAATGTTGTTAACCACCAATGTTGCCAATGCTTCACCTTCGATATCTTCAGCGATGATCAACAATGGACGACCAGCTTTAGCAACTTGCTCTAGTACTGGCAACAAGTCACGAATGTTGCTGATCTTCTTGTCAAACAACAAGATGAATGGGTTTTCAAGGATAGCAACTTGCTTTTCTGGGTTGCTGATGAAATATGGTGAAAGGTAACCACGATCAAACTGCATACCTTCTACAACATCTAATTCATCTGCCAATGATTTGCCATCTTCAACAGTGATAACACCTTCTTTGCCCACTTTTTCCATGGCTTCAGCGATACGCTCACCAATGCTGTAATCGCTGTTTGCTGAAATAGAACCAACTTGAGCGATTTCTTTTGTGGTTGTGCATGGCTTGCTGATTTTTGTGATTTCTGCAATAGCTGCAGTCACTGCCTTATCAATACCGCGCTTCAAATCCATTGGGTTGTGACCAGCAACTACATACTTCATGCCTTCACGAACAATTGACTGAGCCAATACTGTTGCAGTTGTTGTACCGTCACCAGCGTTATCAGCTGTCTTAGATGCAACTTCTTTGACCATCTGTGCACCCATGTTTTGTAGCTTGTCTTTTAGCTCAATCTCTTTAGCAACTGTTACGCCGTCTTTGGTCACCAAAGGGCCACCAAATGAACGCTCTAAAACCACGTTACGGCCTTTTGGTCCTAAAGTTACTTTAACTGCGTTAGCCAAAATGTTAACGCCTTCGACCATGCGCGTACGCGCGCTGTCACTGAAAAATACATCTTTTGCTGCCATTTGAATTCCTTTCGATGTCTCTTATTAAATTACTTCTGAACCACTGCCATGATGTCTTCTTCGCGCATCACAAGAAGTTCATCGCCATCAACTTTCACTGTCTGACCAGCATACTTGCCAAACAAAACACGGTCGCCCACTTTCACATCTAGTGGAATAACTTTGCCTGACTCATCTTTTTTACCTGTGCCAACAGCAAGGATCTCACCTTGATCTGGCTTTTCAGCAGCAGTTTCAGGAATCACTAGACCTGAAGCTGTTTTTGTTTCGTTATCTAAACGCTTGATGATCACTCGATCATGTAAAGGGCGTAGTTTCATTTGGACTCCTTTAAAAAGTTAGTAAGTGTTTACTTAACAGTTAGTAAAATTAATTAATTATAATTTCCAGAAGCGGTGCTACTAACTTGAAACACGTTGTTAGCACTCTAACTGGTTGAGTGCTAATTATAGGGATGGAACACCTGCTTTTCAAGGGTGATGACCATATTTCCGTTCAAAGAACGGATTTCCTGAGCGCTCACAAACAAGCTTTTTATCTAGAGTAATTTAAATATTAATGATTAAAAATCATTAAGTAATTGATTTTATTGGATTTAATTATGAAACCTAAATCTCGGCTCTATTCGCTTGTTAAAAATTGGACCAAAAAACCAGGATTGGCTGTTAAAGAGCTCTATCAGGAACAGCTGTATGAGGTGATGCTGCAACCTGAAAGTAGGCAGCTTGAAGTGTGGGCCAATTCTCAAAGCTTATCGTTTGAACTGGTATTGAGCTCCAAAGACCTTGTCACTGAATTTGTTACCTTTACGTCTTTAGAGCAAGCCTCAAAGGATGCAGCGATTGATTTGATCAAGGAAGGTATTCGTGCGGCAAGTTATTGGCATAGCTTTCTCAAACCATACCCCATCATGCTTGCCATGAAAGTTGAATGGTTGATTGACCCAGATTTGATGAATAACTTTCAAGAGGTGTTGCTGAAGTGTCATTTACCCGTTGGCCTCATTTATGTCGGCATCAACGATACGGCTGAATTAAAACAAGCCTCTCAACTACAAGAAGCTTTAGTGCAATTACAACGTCTAGGCATTTTGTTTCATCTGCTTAACTTCACAGGACAGGATGAAGAATGCCAGTTGATGCTCAACCATCGATTCACCCACATCCATTTAGCGGGTGATCTCATCAGGCAGGC
>JBFZCN010000100.1:0-5045 GCA_041307985.1 Burkholderiales bacterium | reverse complement strand
GGTATAGGGAAACGATATGCATCTAGGGAGAACCACCTTATCAAAGTTCTTAATTCAGCAGTTACAAGCTGAGGGAAAGAGTGATTTAGCTGCATTACTGGTAGATGTGGCTGCAGCTGTCAAGGCGATATCTGCAATGACCGCCAAGGGAGATTTGGCTGGAATTTTAGGTAGCTTAGATACCCAAAATGTCCAAGGAGAAACCCAGAAAAAATTGGATGTGCTGTCAGACAAAGCCTTTATCAATACTTTCCAATTAGGAGGTTTGATTGCAGGTTTGGCATCGGAAGAAAATGATGACCCAATCTTGGTGAGTGATCCTGCAAAAAAAGGACCATTTTTAGCTGTCTTTGATCCTCTAGATGGTTCATCGAATATTGATGTGAACGTTTCAGTTGGTTCAATTTTCTCAATTTTAGAAGCACCCAAAGGCAGAGACCCTGTCATGGCTGATTACTTGCAACCTGGGACCAAACAATTGGCAGCCGGGTATGCCATATATGGACCGTCAACAATGTTGGTGATCACAGTTGGCAAAGGCACCCATGGATTCACTTTGGATCGTGAGGTAGGTAACTTCATCTTGACTCATCCTGATATTGAGATTCCTGCTGATACGAGTGAGTTTGCGATTAATACAAGTAACGAACGTTTTTGGGAGCCGCCAATTCAACGTTACGTGACTGAATGCAAGGCCGGAAAAACAGATATTCGCGGTCGTGATTTCAATATGCGTTGGATTGCCTCTATGGTGGCTGATGTTCATCGTATTTTGATGCGTGGTGGTGTATTCATGTACCCGCGTGACACCAAAGATATTTCAAAGCCTGGGCGTCTGCGTTTGATGTATGAGGCTAATCCCATGAGCTTTGTGATTGAGCAAGCCAAAGGTTTGGCATCGACAGGTCGTCAACGCATCATGGATGTGCAACCAGAAAATATTCATCAACGTATTCCAGTGGTTGTAGGCTCGCGCAATGAAGTGGAGCGCATAGAAAAATATCACCACGAATATGACACCGGATCAGACCAAAAATACTCATCACCACTATTTGGTGATCGATCCCTATATCGCTGATCTTTAAAGATTAAATTGGAGAGAAAAAATGTCAGTTAAATATCCTATTGTTGCTGTGACAGGTTCTTCAGGCGCTGGAACAACAACGGTGATGAAGAGCTTCCAACATATTTTTAGACGTGATGGTATCAAGGCTCAAGTTCTTGAAGGCGACTCAATGCATCGCTTTGATCGTATGTCAATGCGTGAGCAAATGAAAAAAGAATTGGAAAAAGGTAATAACCACTTTAGTCACTTTGGTCCAGAAGCTAACTTACTAAAAGAGTTAGAAGAAATTTTCAAAACATTTGGTGAGACCGGCGCAGGAAAATACCGTAAATACATCCATGATGCGGCTGAGGGCGCTGAGTTCAAGCAGGATCCAGGCACTTTTACACCCTGGAAAAACATGGAGCCAGGTGCTGACTTATTGTTTTATGAAGGTTTGCATGGCGCTTATGTTGGTGAAGATGCTAACGTAGCAAAACACGTTGATTTATTGGTAGGCGTGGTACCCATTATCAATTTGGAGTGGATTCAAAAACTTCACCGTGACCAAAATATGCGAGGCTATTCACAAGATGCTGTTGTTGACACCATTTTGCGCCGTATGCCTGATTACATGAAGCATATCTGCCCACAATTCTCAAAGACTCATGTGAACTTTCAGCGTGTGCCTACCGTTGATACATCTAATCCATTCATCGCTAAAGATATTCCAAGTGCGGATGAAAGTATGGTGGTGATTCGCTTCGCAAATCCAAAGGGTATTGATTTCCCATACCTCATTTCAATGTTAGATGGTTCTATGATGACTCGTCCAAATACATTGGTGATCCCTGGCGGCAAAATGGGCTTGGCCATGCAATTGATTTTTACACCAATGATTCTTCGTTTGATGGATATGAAGCGTCGTATTTAAATTATTTATCAAACTAATTAATTGAAAGAATCATCATGACTGCAACGAATATAAGCGCAAAACAACTTGCCAACGCTGTGCGTTTCTTGGCTATTGATGCTGTTGAAAAAGCAAAGTCAGGTCACCCTGGCGCTCCCATGGGCATGGCTGATATCGCAGAAGTTCTGTGGCGTCATTACCTAAAACACAATCCTGGTAATCCGAGTTGGTTTAACCGTGATCGATTTGTGCTATCTAATGGTCACGGTTCTATGTTGTTGTATGCGTTATTGCACTTGACTGGTTACCCAGTCACGATTGATGACTTAAAACAATTCCGTCAGCTACATAGTAAAACCGCAGGTCACCCTGAGGTAGGTATTACCCCTGGAGTTGAAACCACCACTGGTCCTTTAGGTCAGGGCTTAGCCAATGCAGTAGGCATGGCAATGGCAGAAAAATTATTGGCCCAAAGATTTAATCAGCCAAATCATGAAATGATTGATCACCGTACTTGGGTGTTTTTGGGTGACGGTTGCTTGATGGAAGGTGTTAGTCATGAAGCGTGTTCATTGGCCGGAGTTTGGGGCTTGAATAAGCTAACTTGTTTTTATGATGACAATGACATTTCTATCGATGGTCATGTGGGTGGATGGTTCAAAGATGATACGGCTGCTAGATTTAAATCATATGGCTGGAATGTGATTGGTCCAATCGATGGTCATGACAGTGATGAAATCAAAAAAGCAATTGATCAAACTCTAAAATCTGATCGCCCGAATTTAATTATTTGTAAAACAACCATTGGTTGGGGATCACCTAATATGGCTGGCACACATGATGTGCATGGCGCACCATTGGGGGCTAAAGAAACAGAAGCAACCCGTGCGGCATTGAATTGGCCACATGCACCATTTGAAATTCCAGCAGATATCAAGCAAGCATGGAACGCTATTACTGCTGGCGTGACTCAAGAAACAGCTTGGGAGAAATTATTCTCAAGCTATGCCTCTCAGTATCCGGATCAAGCAAAAGAATTAAAGCGCACGATTTGTCAGGAGTTACCTGCAGATTGGCCTCAAACTAAAGCCTCTTTGTTAACTTTAATGAAGTCTATTGAGGCGCCAACTGCCACAAGAAAATCATCACAACAATCTTTGGATGTTTTGGTTTCAGGTATTCCAGAGTTGCTTGGCGGATCAGCAGACTTAACAGGTTCCAATTTAACAGCGGGTAAGGCAAGTAAAGCTTGGCATCAAAACCCTGATACTGCTGCAAACTACATTTCTTATGGTGTACGCGAATTTGGTATGAGTGCCATCATGAATGGCATTTGTTTGCACAAGGGCTTAATTCCTTACGGTGGAACTTTTGCGGTTTTCTCAGATTACTCACGCAACGCCATTCGTATGAGTGCTCTGATGAAACAGAGAGTCATTTATGTCTTGACTCATGATTCAATTGGTTTGGGTGAAGATGGACCGACTCACCAGCCTGTAGAGCACTTAAGTAGCTTAAGAGTGATTCCAGACCTTCATTTATGGAGACCATGTGATGGACTTGAAACAGCAATTTCTTGGATTCATGCCATTGAACGTCAAGATGGCCCATCAGCCATGTTCTTGTCTCGTCAAAATTTACCGCAATACACAGCCGATCCTCAGCGTGAAGAGGGTATTCGAAAAGGTGGCTATGTTCTTTCTCCTGCAAAAGGTCAGCCACTTGCTGTATTAATTGCGACTGGCTCAGAAGTATCTTTGGCGATGGAAGCGCAACAAAAGTTAAGAGCTTTGGGTAAAGGGGTGAGTGTTGTGTCAATGCCATGCACAACCCTTTTTGATCAACAAGACCAAGCTTGGAAAGATTCTGTTTTGCCTCCAAAAGTAAGACGCCTGGCAATCGAGGCAGGTCATGCTGACTTCTGGAGAAAGTATGTTGGCCTTGAGGGTGATGTTGTGGGCATTAACCGTTTTGGCGAATCCGCTCCAGCACCGTTGGTCTACAACTATTTGGGCGTAACAGCGGATCATTTGGTTTCGCTTGTATAAGTTTAATTATTGAAACATAGGGAATCACCATGGCCTTAGTGATGTACGACCTAGATGGAACACTGCTTGATACTGCTAATGAAATTACTCAAGCAGTCAATTTAACTTTGTCTGATTTTGAGTGCCGAGGCGTTGATGAAAGCGATGTTCGTCGATGGATTGGTCATGGCACAGGATGGCTGATGCAGCAAGCATGGGCTGCAACATCAGGTAATAAAAATGAGTCTTGGGATAAGGTGATGGAGCGTTTCATCGTTCATTATCAAGAGACTGCTGGCACATCAAGCTTTCCTTTTCCAAAAGTAATCGAAACGCTAGAGAAAGTAAAAAGTATTGGTGTTAAGCAAGCAATCATCACCAATAAAGAAACACGTTTCACCAATAGGGTATTGGCGGCACATGATCTTGAAAAATATTTTGACATGATCATTTGTGGTGACACACTGACGGTTAAGAAGCCTCATCCTGGAGTTATTGAACATTGTTTAAAACAATTGCACACAAGTGTAGGCCATAGTTTATTCATTGGCGACTCTGAAATTGACGTAGCAACAGCAAAGGCTGCAGGTGTTGTGTGTTGGGCAGTGCCATATGGCTATAACCATGGTCGTCCTATCAGCATGGCTGATCCTGATCGCTTGGTGCCAGACATTTCAGATGTGCCAAATTATTTCAGGGGAATCTGATGAATTTCTTAAGGATGTCCGATGTCTATTTGAAAGGCAAAAGAGTATTTATTCGCGCTGATTTGAATGTTCCGCAAAATGATACTGGTGTGATCATGGATGACACACGTATACGAGCATCTATTCCTGCGATTCAATATGCACTTGATCAGGGTGCGGCTGTTATGGTGACTTCCCATTTGGGTCGACCAGTTGAAGGCGAGTTTTCACCAGAAGACACTTTAGGGCCGATTGCTTTAAGAATTGCAGATTTGTTGGGTAGAAAAGTTCCATTGATATCCAATTGGGTTGAGGGTGGAGTCAAGGTCGCGCCAGGCGAGGTAGTTTTATTGGAAAACTGCCGAGTCAATAAG
>JBFZCN010000099.1:0-5204 GCA_041307985.1 Burkholderiales bacterium | reverse complement strand
TGGGAATTGAAAAAGAGTCCAGCTGGAGCCTGGCAGTGGGAACCAATCAACATCAAGGAAGAAGATAAACCAGTGGATGTTGAAGATCCTTCTATTCGCTATAACCCGATCATGACTGATGCGGATATGGCCATGGTGAAAGATCCTGCTTATCGTGAAATTTCTGAGCGATTTTATAAAGATCCAGACCACTTCTCAGAAGTGTTCGCACGCGCCTGGTTTAAATTGACACACCGTGATTTGGGACCTAAGACTCGCTATTTGGGTGCAGATGTGCCCAAAGAAGATCTTATTTGGCAAGATCCAGTGCCAAAGGCCACTCATCAATTAAGTGATGCAGAAATCTCTGAATTGAAAGCCAAGATTTTAAGCAGTGGCTTGAGTATCTCTGAGTTGGTTGCAACAGCCTGGGACAGCGCCAGAACTTTCAGAGGCTCAGACATGCGTGGCGGTGCCAATGGTGCTCGCATCCGCTTGGCTCCTCAAAAGGATTGGGAAGGCAACGAACCTGCCAGACTTCAAAAAGTTCTTGCTGTACTTGAGAAAATGCAAAAGGAATTTGGTAAACCTGTCAGCATGGCTGATTTGATTGTTCTTGCTGGTACTGCTGCGGTTGAGAAAGCCGCTCATGCTGCAGGCGTTCAGATCACAGTACCATTCAGCCCAGGGCGTGGGGATGCCACTCAAGAAATGACAGATGCTGAGTCATTTGCAGTGCTTGAGCCAATCCATGACGGCTATCGCAATTGGGTGAAGAAGGACTATGTTGTATCTGCTGAAGAGCTCATGTTGGATCGCACGCAGTTAATGGGCTTAACCGCACATGAAATGACTGTCTTGGTGGGTGGCATGCGTGTCTTAGGCACTAACCATGGTGGTTCAAAACATGGGGTGTTCACAGACAAAGTAGGTGTTCTTAGCAATGACTTTTTTGTTCATTTAACAGATATGAAATACACATGGAAACCAGTTGGCAAAAATGTGTATGAAATCCGTGATCGCAAATCAGGCGAAGTTAAGTGGACAGCCAGTCGAGTCGATCTTGTTTTTGGCTCCAATTCGATTCTTCGCTCTTATGCAGAAGTTTATGCACAAGATGATTCGAAAGAGAAGTTTGTCAAAGACTTTGTGAAAGCTTGGACAAAAGTCATGAATGCTGATCGTTTTGATTTAGCTTAATGACTGCCTGAAATGAAATAAGGGTTGGAATGGTTATTCCAACCCTTATTTTTTCAAAAATAGATCGTGAATTATTTTGAGGTCTTGTGTAAAGACTTCGTTTTACTGGGTCGCCCCTTGCCTACTTCTAAATGTTGCGTAGTGATGATTTCAGAAATAGCCATGAACTCATCAATTCTGGCAGTTGTTTGGCGAGCAACCAGACAAATACAGCGCTTCGGCGCAGGTGCCGCCAATGGCCTAGCTAACAACGTTGTCCCATCCAAGATGCCGCCTTTAATCGCCATTTCTGGAAGCAAGGCAACACCTAAACCAGCCTCAACCATTTGAACCAAGGTCAATAAGCTGGTTGCCTCAATGCCATAATTATTTGCGACTTCTTTTTGACGGCAGGCCTTCAAGCTATGCTCCCTCAAACAATGCCCCTCCTCCAATAACAGAATCTTGTCCGACAACGAAGCGGGCACTTTTACTTCAGACATCTTGAGTGCTGGTTCATTAGCGTGCGCTACCAACCAAAACTCATCTGAGAACAACTCCTTGACCAAAAGACCCTCTGTTGGGTAAGGTAAGGCAATCAAAGCAAAGTCCAGTTGATGATTAACCACTCGTTGCAATAAGTTAGAGGTCAAATCTTCTCTTAAAGTAATTTTTAGATTTTCATATTGATGACGGATAGCAGGCAAAACCTTAGGCAATAAGAAGGGTGCAATGGTCGGAATGATTCCCAGCTTAATGGTCCCTGTCATGGCAAGGCCTGAGTTTTGACTGTACTGGACTAAATCTTCAGCGCCCGCCAATAACTTAATGGCGCGTTCTACCACTTCTTTACCAATTGGAGTAACAGAAACATTCTGCCGATCACGCTCAATCAATTGAGCGCCCAATGATTGCTCAAGCTCTTTTAGGCCTGTGCTAAGCGTTGATTGGCTCACAAAACATATCTCAGCTGCTTTTGTGAAATTAAGATGCTGAGCAATCGCAGTTAAATATTTCAGCTGTCGCAAAGAAGGAAGATTCGCCATGATGAATTTATCTTGAAGAATTGAATACCCAAATGATAAATCAGATATATTTAGATAATTAATTGATTTTGGTAATTTAATCAAATATTTTGATTTAATTTTTTCATAAAATTATGAAATCTAGTTGATCTAGCTTACCGAACAAGATTCGAGCGTGCGGCCTTGCTTAAAAGAAGATGTCCTCCAGTTAGTTAAACATTGTGATGGCGCATCTCTGTTTGGTTATCAATTGACAAACAGTTATCATCGAGGATTCTTCTGATCATGTCATTGCATTCAGAAATAATTCACTCACAAGTAATGAGAACCAATCCATGGAATTAATTGCAATCTTCATATCACTTGCTCTTTTAATGTACTTGGCCTATCGAGGCATGAGTGTTTTGATCCTAGCTCCAGTGATGGCACTTCTAGCGGTACTACTCAGCGGCAATACCGAAGATCTTTTACCTGTCTATACGCAGGTGTTCATGAAAGCAATGGGCGGATACCTGATTCAATACTTCCCGCTCTTTTTACTTGGCTCTATATTTGGCAAATTAATGGAATCATCTGGTTATGCACTGACCATTGCCAATGGCATTACTCGACAACTCGGCCCTAAGCATGCTCTGCTAGCCGTTGTCCTGGCTTGCGCTATTTTGACTTATGGAGGCGTTTCATTATTTGTGGTGGCTTTCATGATGTACCCAATTGGCAAGTCATTGTTTGAGCGTGCAAACATTTCCATCAAACTCTTGCCAGGGGCCATTGCCTTGGGGGCGTTTACTTTTACGATGACGGCATTGCCTGGCACGCCATCAGTACAGAATTCAATCCCAAGTCCATTTTTTGGCACTGATTCTTTTGCAGCTCCTGGCTTGGGCTTGATTGCCAGTTGCATCATGCTAGGTTTTGGCATTCTTTGGCTTAACCGTCAAAAGAATGCACTCGGTCAACAAGGCGGTGTCAGCTTATCGGATAGAGAATCTCAAGATAACTTGGCAAGTAATGGATTAAGTGAAACAAAATCTATCGCTTTTAAATTGGCCATCACACCTATTTTGTTGATGGGCTTTACCAATTTAGCTCTTGCCAAATGGATCATCCCACAATGGAAGCCTGAGTTTTTAGAACAGAACACCTATGGCATTACCTCTTTGTCATCTTTGGCAGGAATTTGGTCCATCATCATTGCCTTATCTGTTGGTATTGCCTTTATTTATTTTGTGCAACTCTTGATTGCAAAAGAATCTGCCAAGACTCATGAAGCAATCAATCAAGGATCTACCGGTTCTATGTTGCCTATTCTGAATACAGCATCCGAAGTTGGCTATGGTTCAGTGATTGCAGGTCTGGCTGGATTTTTAGTTATTCGAGAATTCATGATGAATTTATCACCTGGCAACCCACTCATCAGTGAAGCAATCACCGTGAACGTTCTCGCAGGTATCACAGGCTCAGCCTCAGGTGGCATGTCAATTGCATTACAGACTTTGGGTGCTGATTACTTGGCTAAAGCAACTGCGCTTGGCATCAATCCTGAGTTACTGCATCGAATTGCAGTGATGGCCTCAGGTTGTATGGACACCCTGCCTCACAATGGTGCTGTGGTTACTCTTCTTGGCATCTGCCAATTGAGCCATCGCGACAGCTATCGATACATTGCGATGGTAACGATCGTTTTTCCGTTGTTAGCGCTGGCCTTCATTATCTTTTTAGGATCAAGATTCGGAAGTTTTTAAATGAGCTTGGGTAATTTGGCCTGCCCAGCACGATTCGAACGTGCGACCTACGCCTTAGAAGGGCGGTGCTCTATCCAGCTGAGCTATGGGCAGTCTTTGATTAGAGCTAGATTATAGCGGAGGTCTTAAGGTGTTAGCGTCTTGCTGATTAGCGTCATCGGTTTGATTGCTGACCGATCTCATCAAGGTCAGTATCTCGCCAGGCAAACTGGCAGAGCCGTCTTTTAAACCCATCTTGAGCTCTGGCACATACTGGCTGATCTCATCTGAACCATAAAACTTCATTGACCAATTACTAAAGCGACGCTTTTGCAATGGGTTGATATCAAGTACTTGCACTTCTTTATGACGGGGATCCGCAGTAATGGCTTTCCAAATGAGTTCAACATGTTGAGGATAGCCTTCAACGATTTGGCCAAAGATACAGTTGTCATAGAACAAAACACCTGTGATGCCATTGCGTTTGTTTTTATGAACAGCATCTTCAAGCAAGTTCATCAAACCCAGTATGCCCATGTCACTGGTTGCTTGACTGACATAACTCAATTCGATGAGCTGATCAGTTGGAAAGCTGGCAAAGTTAATCTGAGAATCTTCTACAAATGACATGTTTATTTATTGAAATATTTATAAATGATATTAGACAAAACCAATCTGTTATTAGCCTTACGTCTGAGCCAATTATTGGACATAATTTGATTGAAGTGTTGATATAACGATGTTGCCATGCAACAAATTAAGCTTGTCTGTACATAACAATCGTAATCTTTCTGTGAAAGATGTTTTGTAGAATTTTTGAAGAAGTTGCATCGAGTGATGCTATTTGAAAGTGGTCGGAGTACAAGGATTCGAACCTTGGACCCCCTGGTCCCAAACCAGGTGCGCTACCAGACTGCGCCACACTCCGACTAAGACGAAAATTATAACCTAGGAGCAGTTTGTTGGCAAATTATCCGGGTAAAACCAAATAGAATCAAGCCTTTAAGGCCACCATCTGGTGTGCTCGGGACGCCAATTCTTGGCGGGTTAAGTGCCCCGAGAGGCTGTCAGAAAGGTGGACATGAACGACCAGATGATTGGACTTTAAGATGTTTTTAATTGAGTCGATTAATTCCATATCGCCGATAAAAGCCGCACGATTTGAATACTGACCATTCTCTTTGTACTGAATCGTGATGGGCAAAACATCGACATGTGCCTGGTGAGCGGATTCAAATAAATTTGATTTAAAAGGCAGCACTGATTTTCCATCTGATGATGTCCCCTCGGGGAATAT
>JBFZCN010000098.1:0-14390 GCA_041307985.1 Burkholderiales bacterium | reverse complement strand
AGCCAAGCACCGTAACCCATGCCCGCTTCAATCGCATGACCAAAGGTGTGGCCAAAATTCAAGATGGCACGAATGCCACCTTCTTTTTCATCTTGAGCAACTACCTGAGACTTGATTTCACATGAGCGGCGTACAGCGTATTCCATTGCAGCCGGATCACAGTTATTCAGCGCAACTTGGTTTTTTTCAATCCAAGATAAAAATTCAGAGTCAGCAATGGCACCGTGCTTGATCACTTCAGCCAAACCCGCTGCCAATTCTTCAGCCGGCAAGGTCTTCAAAGTATCTAAATCAGCAATCACGGCTTGCGGTTGATGAAAAGCACCCACCATGTTTTTACCCAAAGGATGGTTGATGCCTGTCTTGCCGCCAACTGATGAATCCACTTGAGATAACAAGGTGGTTGGAACTTGAATGAATTTAACACCGCGCATATAGCATGCGGCTGCAAAGCCTGTCATATCACCAATCACACCACCACCCAATGCAACTAGCGTGGTTTTTCGATCAGCAGAATTTTCTAACAAGCCATCAAAAATCTTTTGCAACACTTCCCATGTTTTAAAAGCCTCACCATCAGGTAAAACAATCAGCTTCACTTTTTGACCAATTCCCTCCAAGGTTTTAACCACCCGATCAGCATACAAAGGGGCGACGGTTTCATTGGTGACCACTGCCGTGAAAGTACCCTTGATGTGTTTTTTATATAAGTCTGCTTGATCAAGTAAACCAGATCCAATATGAATCGGATAACTGCGCTCACCTAAATCTAATTGAAGAGTATTCATGTTGATAATTCGAATTGCATCATTAATGTGTTCACCAACTGAGTGACGCTGGGCTTACCAGTATCAACCACATGATGGGCGGTTTCTCTATACAAAGGATCTCGAATCGCAAACAGCTTTTCAAGGGTGCCTCTAGGGTCATCGTTATTGAGCAATGGCCTGCCCTTGTCGTTGCGAGTTCTTAACCAAAGCTCATGAGGTGTGGCGCGCAGATAAACAACCACGCCTCTTTGATGTAAATGTTGGCGGTTTTCAGGTAATAAAACAGCGCCACCACCCGTGGCTAAAACCAAATTCTTTTCTTGGGTTAATTCATCAATGATCTGAGCCTCACGCTTGCGAAACCCCTCCTCACCTTCCATTTCAAAAATGGTTGGGATACGCACGCCGCAACGGGCCTCAATCTCATGATCAGAATCCACAAATCGTCTTCCTAATTTTTTAGCCAAGAGACGGCCAACGGTGGTTTTACCGGCACCCATCACCCCCACTAAAAAGATATTTTCAGGAAAACTGTTCATACATGAGATTCTACTGAGGCTTTTGACTAGAAACCAAGGTTGGCGTTAAAAAAATTAATAATTCTGTCTTATCCTTGAACTTCGACTCTTGCCGGAAAAGAAAGCCAATCAATGGTATTGAGCCCAAGAATGGCACCTTGGCATCATCTTTTCTTTCTGTTTCTTGAAAAATGCCTCCCAAAATCACCGTTCCGCCGCTTTCAACTAAGACCTGTGTTTTGACATGCTTGGTATCAATAGCAAAGCCCTGTTCTGTTTTTAATCCAACGCTGTCTTTATTGATGTCTACATCTAAAACAATCATCTGATTTTTCTGAATCCGTGGCTTCACCTCTAAACGAAGATTGGCTTTCCTGAACTGGACTTTAGTGGCGCCCTGCCCAGCCGATGACTGATAAGGCAGCTCAGTGCCCTGCTCAATCAAGGCCTGAGTATTCTCAGCTGCCAACACCCTTGGGTTAGAGACAATATTCCCTAAGCCATTCGACTCCAAAGCTGAAAGCTCCATATTTAAAGCTTGGGTTGCCTGCTTGCCCAAGAGGGTGATGGCCGCAGTGCCCGGTTCAAATCCATTCAAGCCTGGGGTGCCGAGAAGGTGACCCGTTTTTAAATTGGGCTGTTGTTGATAGGCCAGCTTTGCCCCCAAGTTTTGCGCAAACCTTCTCTCCGCCTCAACAATCCTTGCCTCAATCATGATTTGACGCAGCTCGCCCATCTGACCCATTTGATGCTGTTGCTCACGGTCTTTTTGTCTTTGATGAAACAAAGCCAGCTCTTCGTAAGGGGCGACCCATAAAACATCTTTATCAAATCGCGACCCAAGAGATTTACTGGCCAAAACCGAGTCAAAGGTTGTTTGCCATGATGCATTTCTCATATTGATACTGGTTTTGCCAGAAACCTTATCGCTCATCATCAAATTCAAGCCACGCATATCTGCCAACATTTGAAGCAGTTGACGAAGATCTACTGATGAAAATTTAAGCGTGATAGTTTTCTCTGTAAAACTCTCCTGGGTAGATGCATTGGAAGCACGCATCATTAATATCATCAGAGACAACTTAAGCCACAACCTTCTTTTATTCATCTTCATTGCTCCAAAAGAATGGTCATTTGCTGACCTTTGATTGATTCCAAGACCATTTGAGACTGATCAAATGATTGAATGAGCCAACGGCCATCGATCATTTGGCCCCTATGAAAGAAGCCTGTGACTTCATCAATCTCCAGCAGGGCCTTGAATGAATTACCGCCATTAATCAATCCCAAGTATTTGATGTTTAAATCACTGTCCATCAGTTCAGGCTCTGGTTCGGGCCGGGTATCTTCCTGAGACAATGCCTGGTGCTTAGTTTTGTCTGGAAGATCCCCAAGCACCTTGACCAAGCTCTCTAATTTCGAGACCTTGCTGCGCCCCTCATCAATGCGCTGATGAAGCTCATGAAATTGACTCATCGTAAAAATAAGCAGCGCAATGATCCCAATGAGATTGATAAAGCTCAGCACTAACAGCCCATGTTTCGAATAAATAAGTTGGACTTGCTCGCTGGTTAATTTTTTAAAGAACTCTTGATGAAAAACCGGTGTTTTTATCGCTTGCTCAGAAAAAGCATGGTCATAGGAGTCTGAAGTAAAGGTACGTTTGATCATCCAAGGATTATCTAGACTGATCACATCTTCATAAATCAGCACAGTGCTGATTTCTTGTCAGAAAAATCTGAACTTTTTGTCAGGGTTTCCCTGACTTTTTTTCACCCCCTCTTTTCTAGCTATCTCTATAATCAAACCATGAGTGAATCTCGCAAGCCCGTCAGACCACCCTCACGCTTAGGCGGAGGTGCGCAATCTAGAAAACCGCGACGTAATTGGCAACAATATTTGATTCGTTGGGGGGTTTTCTTGGGAAGTGCTGGCCTAATTTTATTGGGCCTGGTGATTGTTTATGCCTTGGTTGTTGCCAAGCCAAACCTACCTGATCTAGACACCATCACGGATTACAACCCCAAAGTTCCTCTGCGCATTTACACCGCTGACAATGCATTGATTGGTGAGTTTGGTGAAGAGCGAAGAAATATTATTGAGATCGAAGAAATTCCAAGTTACCTTAAAAATGCGGTTGTTGCGATTGAAGATGAGCGTTTTTATGAGCATGGTGGTGTTGATTACTGGGGTGTTTTGAGAGCCACCCGTGCAAACTTACGAGGCAGACTTGCACAAGGGGCATCAACCATCACCATGCAAGTGGCCAGGAATTTTTTCTTAACGAATGAAAAATCATTCACTCGAAAGATTTACGAAGTCTTGCTAGCCTGGAAAATTGAATCCAATCTATCTAAAGATCAAATTCTTGAGTTGTACATGAACCAAATTTATTTGGGGCAACGAGCTTATGGATTTGGCAGTGCCGCTCAGATTTATTTTGGCAAGGAAATCCAACGTATTTCAATTGCTGAGGCAGCCATGCTGGCTGGCTTACCTAAAGCGCCATCAGCATACAACCCAGTCGTTAATTATCGTCGCGCAAAAATTCGTCAAGAATACATTTTGCAAAGAATGCGTGACTTAAAAATGATCACGCCAAGCCAGTATCAATCTGCTATGACAGAAACCCTTCATGTTCGTGGGGTAGGTCGAGAGTTCACCACTAAAGCAGACTTTGCCACCGAAATGGTTCGTCAGTTACTGATCAGCGAATATGGTGATGGCATTTACACACAAGGCATGACTGTCATCACGACCATCAGAAAGGCTGAGCAAGATGCTGCTTACTCTGCGGTTCGCAAAGGCATCATGGATTATGAGCTTCGCCATAAATACAGAGGGCCTGAGGGATATATCAAACTTCCAGAGGACTCAACCGCCAGACAAAGGGCGATCGATAACATCCTAAGCGACCATCCAAGCAGTGATGATTTATTAGCGGGCGTGGTCATAGCAGTTAATCCAAAAGAAATTCAGGCAGTGATTGCCACTGGCGATACCGTCACAATCAAGGGTGACGATCTAAAGTTAGGCACAGCCGCCCTCTCAGAGAAAGCTCAACCAAAACAACAAATCAAACCAGGTGCCATTATTCGGGTGTTGCCATCAGATGGTCGTTGGGTTCTGGCACAAATGCCCCAAGTTGAAGCTGCCTTTGTTTCTTTAGATGCAAACAATGGCGGTATTCGCGCTTTGGTTGGTGGTTTTGATTTCAACAGAAATAAATACAATCGGGTTGCTCAAGCACAACGCCAGCCCGGCTCAGCTTTTAAACCCTTCATTTATGCTGCTGCTCTGGAAAAAGGCATCATGCCAAATACGCTGGCGAATGACGCCCCGCTTTCAATTAGTTCGCTTGAAACAGGCAGCCAAATGTGGAGCCCAAAAAACTACGATGGTAAGTTTGAAGGTCAAATGAAAATTCGGGCTGCTCTAGCGAAATCTAAAAATTTGGTATCAGTCAGAGTTATCAGAAAAATTGGCCCTCGTTACACGCAAGACTTTATTCAACGCTTTGGCTTTGAAGCAGAAAAACATCCTCCTTATTTGACCATGGCCTTGGGTGCTGGATCAGTAACACCACTTCAGCTTGCTACAGGTTATGGTGTTTTTGCCAATGGTGGTTACCGTGTAGAGCCCTTCTTGATCAGCAAAGTGATTGATGCCAAGGGAAATATTCTGTTCGAAGCAAGCCCACAAAAAGCAGGTGATCCCAGTGTTCGGGCATTGGATGCGCGCACCGCTTTTGTGATGGATAGCTTGCTCCAGGAAGTCACAAAAACTGGAACTGCTGCATCAGCCAGACCTATCTTAGGTAGGGCTGATATTGCTGGCAAAACCGGCACAACTAATGAATCAATGGATGCATGGTTTGCTGGCTATCAATCGAATGTGGTAGCGGTTGCATGGATGGGTTTTGATAAACCTAAGAGCTTAGGCGATCGCGAGACTGGCGGTGGCCTAGCATTGCCAATGTGGATCAGGTACATGAAGACCGCACTCAACGGCGTTACTGAATCAACTCGACCAGTTCCTGCAGGTGTTGCTCAGCAAGATGGTGATTGGACTATTCCTGCATTTGTCCCATTCTTTGGCAGGACAACTACCTTAGATTAAGCGCAGCCTTAAATAAATTTAACTTCTAAAGTAGTTTTAGCTTGTTGGCTGGCGAGACGACTTAATTCACTGAACAGTTCAGCGTTCGTTTTTGTGTCTAACCAAAGAGGCTCTTGAAGAGTTCCAGCCCACTTATAGTGAAAGCCGCCCTCTTTGGCCGCCACCCAAATCTCTTGAAGTGGCGACTGCGTGTTCACAACAATCACACTCTTATCTTCAAATTGAATGCTCACGACATTACCGCCCTGCCTTGAGATATCAAGATCTAGATCGGTTTCCTGAAAAGCTTCTTCCAAAGAAATCTCAATGGCTTTTAATGTTTTTTCCGCAATTGCGTAAAAACCAGCGTCTGATAATGTTTCTATGTTTTTGTTCATCATTTTTTATTGGCCATGCTATAGTCAGAGATCATTTATATAGTTAATCATATGCGTTTTATTGTATCTAGGACTTGGCTTCTTTGTGTAGCAATATCCCTCTTAGGATGCGGGGTACGTGGGCCCCTCACCCTACCAAATGTACCGCCGGCCCCTACTCAACCTGAGAAAGCAGAACCCGCTGGGAAGCAGTGGCCCGCTGCGAAAGATTCTAAATGAATTCTGTTCCAAGCTTAAATGGCTTTTCAATCATCAAGCAAGAATGGTTTGCTGAAAATGTGTCCCTCACCCAAATTGCTAAGGAATTTGGTACGCCGACCTATGTTTACAGCAGAAAAGCGCTGACAGATGCTTTTAATGCCTACGAAAAGGCATGCTTCAAACCAAATGGTGAACGCCGAGCACAAGTTCACTATGCCATGAAAGCCAATAGCAATTTAGCTATCTTGAATGTTTTTGCTCGCTTAGGTGCTGGCTTTGACATTGTGAGCGCCGGTGAGTTGGCCCGTGTTTTAGCAGCTGGCGGCGAAGCGAAAAAAATTGTTTTTTCTGGGGTTGGCAAAAGTCGCTCAGAAATGATTGCCGCCCTCAAAGCAGGGGTTAAATGTTTTAACCTTGAATCAATCCCTGAGCTTTCAAGATTAAATGAAGTCGCCGCAAGCCTGGGTGTTATTGCGCCGATCTCCTTGCGTGTTAATCCAGATGTCGACCCGAAAACACATCCTTATATTTCAACAGGCTTAAAGGGTAATAAATTTGGCATTGCCTATGATGAGGTGATCAACACTTATCGCGCAGCTGCATCGATGACCAATTGCAAGATTGTTGGTATTGATTGCCATATTGGTTCACAGATCACAGAAATCAGTCCTTATTTAGATGCCTTAGATCGGGTGCTGGAGTTAATTAAATTACTTGGTGATAACGGCATCAACGTTCATCACTTGGATATCGGTGGTGGCCTGGGTATCAACTACTCCAATGACACGCCGCCAGCCATTACTGACTTTGCTAACGCCTTGCTCAACCACATTGAAGCGAAAGGTTACGGGCACCTCGAGGTGCTATTTGAACCTGGCAGATCATTGGTTGGCAATGCCGGTCTTTTATTGACCACCGTTGAATATTTAAAGCCTGGTGAAACTAAGAATTTTTGTATTGTTGATGCTGCCATGAATGATTTGATGCGCCCAGCAATGTATAAGGCTTATCACTCCATTGTTCCAGTGAAGCAATCAACTGCCCCTCATATGACTTGCGATGTCGTGGGCCCCATTTGTGAATCGGGCGATTGGCTTGGAAGAGATCGCGAACTGAATGTTCAACCTGGTGATCACTTAGCCATTTTGTCAGCTGGTGCTTATGGCTTTACCATGAGTTCAAACTACAACACCCGAGGCAGAGCAGCAGAAGTGATGGTTGATGGTTCAACGATTCACTTGATCCGCGAGCGAGAGTCGATTGAAAGTCTCTTTGCCAACGAGAGAATATTGCCCGCTTAACTAAGTAAAAAAATATGCCCTGAAGCTTTTAAAGATTTCAGGGCATTCAAATTCAAACGCTTGGCTTTAACGATTACTAATCAAAGTGATCCGTAACTGTGCAAGCCTGACAAGAACATGTTCACACCGATGAATGCAAAGGTTGTGACAAAAAGGCCGACAATTGCCCACCAAGCTGCGACCACGCCTCTTAGGCCCTTCATCAAACGCATGTGTAACCAAGCGGCATAGTTAAGCCAAACAATCAAAGCCCAGGTTTCTTTTGGATCCCAACTCCAGTAACCACCCCAAGCTTCTGCTGCCCACAAGGCACCAAGGATTGTTGCGATTGTGAAGAATGCGAAGCCAACAGCAATGGCCTTGTACATCACATCATCAAGCAGCTCTAAGCTTGGCAAACGATCAGCCAAGATATTCTTTGACTTGAGCAAATAGGCAATTCCTAACATCGCTGCAATTGCAAATGTGCCATATCCAATAAAGTTTGCCGGCACGTGTATTTTCATCCACCAGCTTTGCAAGGCTGGCACCAGCGGTTGAATTTGGTGTGCATCGCGTGTAACGCTATACCAAAGAATAAAGGCCACTGCTGCTGCGATGATCCATAAAACAAATGAACCAAGAACCAAGGATTGATACTTGGCTTCGTAATACAAATGGAATAAGGCGGTCACCAAACAGAAAAGAATGAACACTTCATAAAGATTGGAAATAGGTATATGACCAATGTCAGCGCCCATCAAATAGGACTCATACCAACGCACCAACATACCTGTTAGACCAATATAAACTGCTGCCCAACAAAACTTAGACGCTGTTGAGCCCATGTTTTGCGAACGGAAGGCCAAGGTCAAGGTATAAAAAAGTGTGCTGAAAGAGAAAAATACGCTCATCCACAAAATAGCAGACTGGCTAGAAAGCATGTACTTTAAGAAAAAGGCTTGATCGGCTCTGGCAAGCGATCCACCCTCTGGCGTTTGATAGAAATAGATGGCCAAGAAAGTCAGTATGGTAGAGCCAATCATCAAAGCTCTTAGCGGCTTCCACGCCCAACCTAAAACTGCTAGGACAGGAACTGAACAAAACAAAATCGTTTGTTCATAGCTATCCATGAAATTATAAAACCGAATTTCAGCAAAAATGGCCCCGGCTAACAAAACCAAGGTAAATAGATAATCCATCAAGCCTAAGCTCTTAAAGAAATTTACTGAACCTTGTTTTAGGTTTTGAAGCCAGCCACCATGGACCGTACTAACGTATTTAGTTTCCATTATTGAAAATCTTTCTGATATTTTTCAAACTCTTTTTCAAAATCCAATGTTTTCCTTGATGACGACATGGCAAATAATTGCTGACCATTGGCTAAACTTCTGACCCAGATTCTTCTTTCTGGCAAATAAAACATTGCAAAAATACCCAAGGTCAATAGTAAACAACCTAGATAAACCATGTTCTTGCCAGGGGATCTGGTCACCTGAAAGACGCTGGCCTTGACCTCTTCAAATGAGTCTAACTGGAAGACCAAAGGAGCGGGGTAAAAATTAACGTCTGATAAAGCGGATGTTGCCGCCTGAATGAAGCGCTGACTATCCATATCATTTTTAGCAGGGGGTAGTTTGAGCTGAGCCCTGGCTTCTTGCCACAACTCCCAAATAACGCCATTCAATACTTTTAAAACAACCTCGGCCGCTTTTTGTTGATCAGCCTCTGGAACAGCTTTATCAATGAAAGAGCCTAAGGCGGCAAAACCGCCAGGCTTAATACCTGCTTCTTTTGCCTGATCAACAGCAAAAGCGGCTGACCCAGAAAATAACTCAATCGATCTGCTGGCACTTTCCTTTAGCTGAGTCAGCATTTGTGGTGCGCCAGTAAAACCCTGTTGCTGGCTGATGCCAGCGATGAAGCGCTGCACCGCGCGTTGACGCGCACCTGGATCCTGCAGCAGACTTCTCAAGGTCAACCACTCATTCAAACTCAAGTTGGTATCAGCTGGTATGCGTAAATACTTAAACTCTTCTGCTGAACTTTGTCTGACACCCAGCATGAACATCGGCATTTCATCAATGTATAGGGGTTGCATGTAATTGCTGTATTCACGAGCCTGACCAGCAGCATCTCTTAATTTATATTGAACCGATGGCCCCACATTGGTTAAATCAACTGGCTTGCTTGTTTTTGCAGCAGAGCCTAAACGGTCACTGAACACTTTTTTCAGGCCCGCATCTGATTGCTGCAAAGCAACTCCTCTGGCATCAGACTGGCCCGATGCATTGGATATATTTTCAACGTTCATTGGTCTAAAGCCACTGAACTCAAGGGTATAGCTTGTACCATCGCTGGACTTTAACTTGGTACTTTGACCAACGTCGCCACTGACCATAAAGCTTGACTTGACAGAGTTAATAGCCCCCTGCATTGGGTATGCTTGTAACTTTAATTTGGAGCCGCCATCCTCAAAACTTGATTGATAAATGGCAACGCCACGGTGAATCATTGGCTCATTCACTTTGATTTTTGCTTCTGTTTCTTTGCCAGTATCTAAATCCTTGATGAGCACTTCACTCATGAACAACTTTGGCATTCCGGTGCTGTAATACTCAACGTGGAATTTTTTCAATGATATTGAGAATGGTAATTCTTGAATGATGCTACCACTGGTTGAGCTCAACAAAGCGGTGGCACTCGTGCCGCCCTCAGGAACAAAAATGTTTGCTCGATAACTCGGATTGGCTTCACTTAATTTATGTTCTTTAGGAATATCTGAAATCAACATTCCCTGCGTGCTCTCCGGAAGAATACTTTTTCCGCCAAACCAAATTTGACCGCGCGTGAACAAATCGCCATCTAGCAAGCCGCCCAAACAAATCAAAACAATCGCGCTGTGCGCGAAGATGTAACCCCATTTACTAGCAGCGCCTTTTTTTGCCAACACTCTAGAACTGTCGTCAGAGACCAGGGTCTTAACTGAATAGCCATCTTTGGCTAGTTGATCAGCAATTTTTGTTGCGGCTGCTTGTGTAGAAAGGTTGCCTGTAGAAAATTCAAAATGATGATGAAGTGCTCTTAATCCACCTTCTTGAACATGCTCTTTCCATGCTCGAATATCGGCCAACATCTTTGGGGCATTGCGCACCACGCAAAATGATACTGATACAACTAAAAATGCCAAAATCAGCAAGAACCACCAGGCCGTATAAACCGCAAACAATCCTAGGCCATTGAAAATTTCCGCCCAAAATGGTCCGAACTGATTCACATAGTTAGCGTAGGGCTCACCTTGCTTGATGACCGTTCCAATGATGCTGGCAATTGAAATGATCGTTAGCAATGAAATCGCAAAACGCATCGATGACAGCAGTTCAACACTTGCTCGATTAAATCTTTTTAAACGACTATCAGTTGCCGCAAGAACCGTGTTTGCCATAACCTTCTTTTAAAAAAATAAAAAGCCCACAAACCTTGTTCGTGGGCCCTTCTTAATGAGAGCTACTTATTCTATGAATTAGCGCAAGCCAGCGATGTAATCTGACACAGCTTTAATTTCAACATCTGACATTCTAGAGGCAATTCCAGTCATCTGCACGCTGTTCTTACGATCACCTTGACGGTAGGCAACCAACTGAGATTCAGTGTATTCAGCCCATTGGCCTGAGAGGCGCGGATACTGTGATGGAATGCCGGCACCATTCGGTGCATGGCAAGCTGCGCATGCCGGCACTTGCTTAGAAGCAATACCGCCACGGTAAATCTTTTGACCTAATTCAATGCTGGCTTTATTTTTAGCCGTACCCAAACCAGGGGTTTGCTTTTCTAGATACGCAGCAACGTTGATCATGTCTTGCTCTGTCATCATTCCAGCAAAAGCAGCCATGATCGCATTAGGGCGCTCTTTACCAGCTTTGTAATCTTTTAATTGCTTCACTGTATAAGCCGCATGCTGCCCAGCTAATTTAGGGTAGGTGCCGCCACCACTCACGCCATTGGCCCCGTGGCAGCCCATACACGCAGCAAGACCGCGCTTAGCATCACCGACGTTGTACAAAGCCTCGCCCTTAGCAATATCAGGCTTTGCTGGACCAGCGGCTGCTGGCGCAGCAGCAGGTTCAGCTGCAAATGAAGGATTAACCAAAGATAAACTTAAGGCAATCACTAAAGTTTTTAATGTGATGGAAATTGTTTGACGCATTGTGCTCTCACCTGTATGTATATGATGCGAAGATTCTTCAATCTTTATTTTTAACTAAACAACCAATTAACAGCGTTAGATTTTACAATAGGTCTAACTGATAAACATCTATGTCGACCTTACATCAAGCACAATTTCTGATAACCATTAACCACTTGGTTGATTTGCCCACCTGGGACATCCCCGAGGTCGCTTTTGCTGGTCGCTCAAATGCTGGAAAGTCGACGGCTATTAACGTACTTTGCCAACAAAATCGCCTTGCTTTTGCCAGTAAAACGCCAGGAAGAACGCAACATATCAACTTTTTCGGTATTTTAACGAAAGATAAGACCAATTTAGCGAATTTAGTCGATTTACCAGGTTATGGTTACGCCCAGGTTGACCTCAAAACAAAAAGCCATTGGAATAACCTGCTTTCTAGCTATTTGCAAACCAGGCCAAACTTAAAAGGCATGGTTTTGATCATGGATTCTCGCCGCGGCATGACTGATTTGGACCAACAAATGATTGAATGGTTCAGCCCAACGGGTCGCCCAATTCATGTTTTACTAACAAAATGTGACAAATTGAACCAATCTGAGAGCCGTTTGGCCCTCAAAAAACTACAAGAGAAACTCAAAGAGCTCAACCCGCACGGACCATACACAGCCCAGCTATTCTCCAGCACCAAAAGAATTGGTCTGGTGGAGGCTGATGCGATGGTTTCAAATTGGTTGGGTATCGAGGCATCTGCAGCACATACCAGCAATGAAAATCGGATTTCTAAAAATCTAAAACCCCAACTTTTATCATAAGGTTTTATATGCAACTATTTCATCGTCCACGTCGATTGCGCAAAACAGATTGGTCACGCCGCTTAGTTCAAGAAAACCAACTGTCATCCAATGATTTTATTTATCCAGTTTTCTTGCTTGAGGGCAGTGGCCGCGAAGAAACTGTTCCATCCATGCCGGGCGTTAATCGCTTATCTCTTGATAAGTTAATCTTGGTTGCTGAAGATTGCGTCAAGCTTGGCATCCCAGTGATGGCATTGTTCCCAGTGATCAGGGCTGAGCTCAAAACCCCAGACGGTAAAGAAGCGTTCGATCCAAATGGATTGATTCCACAGGCGATCAAAGAACTCAAAAAGCAGTTTCCCAATCTTGGGATCATGACGGACATTGCACTTGATCCATATACTAGCCACGGCCAAGACGGCATCATCGATGCTGATGGCTATGTGCTTAACGATCCTACGGTTGATGCATTGATCAAACAAGCATTGACTCATGCACAAGCAGGTGCAGACATCGTCGCCCCATCTGACATGATGGATGGGCGCATTGGTGCCATCAGAGATTCTCTTGAGGCTCATGGATTTATCCACACTCAAATCATGGCCTACTCAGCAAAATATGCCTCAGCTTTTTATGGCCCGTTCAGAGATGCGGTTGGCTCTGCTGGTAATTTAGGTAAGGGCGATAAGAAAAACTATCAAATGGATCCTGCCAATTCTAATGAAGCTATTAGAGAGGTGGCTCTTGATATTGAAGAGGGTGCTGACATGGTGATGGTCAAACCTGGTATGCCCTATTTAGACATCGTTAGAAGAGTCAAAGAGGAGCTTGGTTATCCAACCTTTGCCTATCAGGTGAGTGGCGAATACGCGATGATCAAGGCTGCCGCACAAAACGGCTGGATCAATGAAGAAGCGGTGATGATGGAATCTTTATTGGCATTTAAGCGCGCTGGGGCCGATGGCATTCTGACTTATTTCGCCAGAGATGCTGCAAGACTTTTGAACTCTAAAAAGTAAGTTAAATCGGCGGCAAGATTTATTGCAGGCGCTGTAAAAAGCGCTCTGCTTTCATAAATCCAATCACTCTTTTGGATACCTTTTCTTCACCGTTGACATCAAAAAACAAAATGGCGGGCGGTCCAAATAAAGCATATTGCTTCAATATGCGCTGATGCTCGACAGTATTTTTTGTGACATCTACCTGAATCAACTGATACGGACTCAGTGCCGCTATAACCTTTTCATCGCTAAAAGTCAGTAATTCCATCTCTTTACAAGTCACGCACCAGTCTGCATAGAAATCTAATAAAACTGGCTGGCCCTTTTTCTTTGCCTGACTCAATAAGGCATCTAATTGTGCAGAATTCGCAACTCGCTGGAACACAACGCCAGATGCCAATCGATGTTCTGAATCGTTGGATGTGGATTGATTGCTTGAAAATATTGGCATGGCAACCCAAACAGCAAGGGCTACCAGCATCACACCAAATATCTTTTGTACAACTGTCATCCAAGCGCCTGCTTTAGGAATAATACCCTTGGCGCCAATCGCTAAAAGCATCAGTGGCAAGCCCATACCCAAGGCCATCACAAACAACAAAATTCCTCCCATTGGGATTGATCCTGTTTGTGCAATGAAAGCTAAAACACCTGCCAGTGGCGCGGTCACGCAAGGGCTTGCGATCAGTGTTGAAATAGCCCCCAACATGAATGCCCCAAGCACACTTCCGCCCTCTTGCTTTCCGGCAATACGATCAATTTTGTTATGCAGTGATTGCGGTAAACGTAACTCATAGAAACCAAACAAGCTCGCTGCCAATGCCAACAGCATCAATGCAAATGCACTCAAAACCCATGGGTTTTGTAACCAAACCTGAATGTTTGCGCCAAGCGCAGCCGTGATCATGCCAGCAATGCTGTACATGATCGCCATGCCTAGTACATAAGACAAGGCGAGAGCTGATGCCCTTAGCTTAGATATATCTTGATGTCGATTATTTTTTGAGCCAAAGATCACACTCGACATGATTGGCAACATTGGCAGCACACAAGGCGTTAAGGCCATTGCAATGCCCAAGATAAAGAATGAAACCAGCAAAATAATAGGGGAAATATTTTGCAGCATGCCTGTTAGCAATCC